>CAJONN010000059.1 GCA_905235955.1 uncultured Marinilabiliaceae bacterium | reverse complement strand
AGCGACGAGTTCTTTTTGTTACTTTTTCTTGCGGAAAGAAAAAGTAAAATTAATGGGAAGGTCATATATTGGGGACTTGTTTGCAGTACATTTCTACTTATGAACCTTAAGTAATGTTTTACTAAATTTTGCTTCGCTCAATCTTTGAATGGTTAACTGAAAGATCCGTATTATTCTATCTGTATTTTTATCCTTGAAACCGACAATAAGCATGACACTGTAGCCACGCATGCAGCTGTAAGCAGTGCGTATTGCGGACCATTGGCATCGAAGAGGTTGAACATAAGTGCTACGAGCATAGCACCTGTAGCTTGTCCGAGAAGACGCGATGTGGCCAACATGCCACTTGCACTGCCGTTGCGCTCTGCTGGTGCCGACATAATGATGACGCTATTGTTGGGCGACTGAAATAGTCCGAATCCGGCACCACAAAGCATTAGTCGCCATATTACATCAAACTTTGAAGCATCAGGTGGAGTGAGAGCCAATGCCACTAACCCTGCAATAATGAGCATCTGACCTATACCACCTAATATGCCGGGGTGTATCTTTCTTATCAGAAAACCTGAAAATGGTGCGGTTATCATTACAGTGCAAGGCCATGCAGTGAAAAGTATTCCAACTTCTGCGGCATTGTAGCCAAGTTTGTGTTGCAAGTAGAAAGGCATAGCTGTCATAGCTGTCATTTGGGCTATAAACGATGTGATGCTTGTAAGTATTGAAATGCTAAAAATTTTGATGCGTAGCAAGTCGAAAGGCAGAAGTGGTGTTGTTTGGCGTAGCTGCTTAGGTATGTATATGGCAGCAATGGCAATGGTGAGTAGTGCAAGCGAGGTGGTTATTAGTATGTCAAACTGGTGCATCAGTCCTTCGGCTGTCATAGTTAGTGCGCCAAAGAAGAGGGCATTGAGTAAGGCATCTGTTTTGGGAAAAGGGCGAGTAGTGTCGGTTATTTGGTTGGCAGGCAATGCCCAAAATCCAAAGATGACGGCAAATATGCCAATGGGTACATTGAGCGCAAAGAGCCATTGCCATGTGGTAAACGACATTACAGCCGAAGCTATAGCTGGTCCTGCCACTGACGAAATAGCCACAAACGTAGAGTTGAGTCCAATGCCTTGCGACAAATATCGCTTAGGGTAAGTGAGTTTGATGAGCGTCATATTTACAGATACCATAGCAGCTGAGCCCAAGCCTTGCATTATGCGAAAGCATATCAACATAACAAAACTGGTAGAGAAAGAGCAACAAAACGATGCAATGGTAAATATGCTCAAGCCAATCAAGAGTACATGTTTGTAGCTATAAATTTCGCCCAAAGTTGAGCACGGAAGCAGAAAAATGATGGTAGCTATTTGGTAGGCATTGATAATCCAAATAGAGTCGGCAGGTGCAATATCAAGGTTTTGAGCAATAGTGGGCAGTGCAACATTGGCAATGGTAGAATTCATCATAGATGAGAATAAGCCTAAAGTAATGGCTATCACAGAGTATAACCTCCGTGGCATTGGCAGTCCGTCGGCATGAGCGATGATGTTGTTAGTCAAAGTCTCTGTGTGTGTCATTGTTTTTTTGTGTTGCCACATTTATTAAGCGTACAAAGATAACTAAAATGCTGTTCTTTTTTTAGTATCTTTGAACCTCAAAGAGACACTTATGAAGCAAATAACAATAATATTCTTAGCACTTATTGCTACATTGGTCGGTGCACAAAACATACCTCATGGCGTGTGTCCTATAGGTTTGTCTGATTGCAATACAGATGGGTTTCATTCGGCAGTAAAAAACTATACTGAAACTATTTATAACGTTGTTTTAGAGCGTGGACTAACGCAAAAAGGAACACAAACATCGTGCGTAAACTGCGAATATGACGAAAATGGCAACATTCAGAGCAAACGTACTTTTGATGCCGACGGGCAAAAACTAACAGGCACACTATATCAGTATCGCAACAATATGAAATATGTAGCCACTACGCGCGATGCTAATGGCAAGCGAACAATACAAATATTGTATGAGCAAAACGACTCGAACAACTTATGCACACTAATGCGTATGACTGATGCCATTGCTATAACAATAAGCACTATGCGCATACGACACGAACATTTGTATGTGCGAACTACTGAAACTTATCATGATGGCGAGGTGATAAACACCGACTATTTTTATAACAAAAATGGCACACTACGCAAAATAGTATCTGATGCTGACGCCAATCCTACAACAACATTTTCGTATGGCATCTTTTCATTTTTGACAAAAAAAATGTTGCCAACCAAAAAGACTATTGCCACTTTGAGACAAACATCAGTTTATACTTACGACTACCAAACTGATGAGCATGGTGAATGGATACATCGCATAACATATCTCAACGGAAAGCCCATTGAAATAGCTGAAAGGGTGATAGAATATTGGTGAAAAAAGTGGTGTTTTTTATCTGATAAAATCGTTGAGAGTCTTTTTTGAGTTGTGTTTTTTATATCCTACAACTCTATCTACGGTGTCGCCCATTTGGCGATAATAGACAACTATATAATAGTCGTTTTCGGTTTCTGGAAATGACCCTTCAGTAAGATCTACCGATGGCGCAGTTGCATTGTCAGTAAATGTAGCAGTGAGGCAATGTGGATTGGGGGCTTGCACGTAGGTGTAGCTATGCAAACCTTGTTTGAGCAAAATGTTGGCGTAGTATATTTGGCGTGCAGCATCGTATAGCATAGGTTGAGGCTGCATTTCAGTTAGTTCGCCAAAGAGATAAACATTGCCAATATTCTGACTATAAAACGAAAAATGAACAAAATTGTAATCGGCAGCATAATGAGCGGGGTAATGAATATCGCGTGCTTCGATGTATTGCATTCCGTTGAAATCTTCATGAAAATAGTAGCTTGTAGGCAGTGCATCGGTAGTGAGTGTGATGTGATAAAATGGGTCGAAGAAGTCGATAGCTCTGACATTGAGTCCATTGTAGCGTAAGCTACGGTTGTCGGCCCATCGATGTTCGTTGCCAGCTTCAAAAGTAGCAGCATTGTCGAACACCAACTCGTTGGGACGCACAAATGTAGGGTTGTCTATAGTTCTGAAAGTCCACGGATAGTTGTTTTGCCAAATACCTATTTTTATTTCAGTAGCAGCATTGGCGGTGCGTAGCATTGGGTGCAATATGCATAGGCTAATGGTTTGAGTAGCTGTTTGTTGCTGCTTTTGTCTTGTTATGCGACTCTGAATGCCGGTCAAACTTTCGTATATTATGAAGGGTAGCCGTAGCAGTTCAGTGTCGTTCTCGTCAGATATTATAATGTAGTAGTTGCCCGATATTTTGAGGTCTATAGTTGGTGCAATTATCTGATAATGAATATAATCAGTAGTAGTATTGAACGATAATTGTGCTTCGTCGTGGTCGTATACTTTATTTATACCATCAAAAAACTCAATATCCATCAGGTCTGATTGGAGCCAATTGGCATTGCAATGCTGAAACGAATAGTGCAATGTGCGCATGTCGTGCTCCATCTCGTCAAATGAAACAATCAGATTTTCGTCGGCACCTAAAGCGATGGCAGGGTAGGCGAGTGAGTCAGATGAGGTACGTAGTACAATAGTTTGTATGTTGTTAGCAGCTTTGATGTAAGTGTTAGGTTGTGCGTATGAAAACGATTGCACAGTAAGAAATAGACAGGTAGAGATTAAAATGTGAGAGTAATTAAAGAAATTTTTCCTTAAATATTCGCAAATGATAGTTTCTTTCATTTTCTTTGCACTGTTTTTTATTTAGCCGTATTGTGCCCAAGTGGAATTATACTCCACAAAAAGTGTGATATGGTTTGCAAAAATAACCAAAGATAACGATAATAACTAACTAATATAACCATTATCTTTAACAATGTCTGATGTAATAAAACTCAAGAAAGGCCTCGACATTCGCCTTGAAGGTAAGGCGGAGACTGTCTTTACACATGTAGCCCTTCCGGAGCTCTATGCCATCAAGCCAACAGATTTTCATAATCTGGTGCCCAAGATGGTAGCAAAGGTAGGCGACAAAGTAGAGGCAGGCAGCGTGCTTTTTGTAGACAAGAAGCAGCCAGAGGTTAAATTCGTGTCGCCAGTGAGCGGTGAGTTGATTGCTGTCAACCGAGGCGAAAGACGTGTTATTTTGGAGGTCGTAGTGAAAGCTGACGGCCAGAATAGCACAGTAGATTTTGGCAAGGCTGACATAGCATCGCTTAGTCGTAAGCAGGTGATAGAGAAGATGCTTGAAGCAGGCGCATGGCCATATTTCAAGCAAAGGCCTTACAATATTGTGGCCGACCCAACAGCCGAGCCCAAGGCTATCTTCGTTTCGACGTTTGACTCAGCTCCGCTTGCTCCTGATTTTGACTTCATCATCAAGGGCAATGAGGAAGCCTTTCAGAAAGGTCTTGATGTACTGAACAAGATTGCTCCTGTGTTTGTAGGCGTTCACAACAATGGTGCAGCTCCGGCATTTAGCAATGCAAAGGGCGTTACTGTAAATGCGTTTGAAGGTCCACATCCGGCAGGTTGCGTAGGTGTTCAGATCAACCATGTAAGCCCTATCAACGCAGGTGAAAAAGTATTCACTATTGGTGTGCAAGAGGTGGTAGCCGTAGGCAAACTCTTCAGCACAGGTGTACACGATTTTGGTCGTGTAGTAGTGATAGATGGCTCAGAGGTAGCTCAGAAGGGCTATTTCCGCACCATAGTAGGTGCACAACTCTCTACAGCAGTAGCCAACAACCAGCTTTCAGACAACGTGCGCATCATCAGTGGCAACGTTTTGACAGGTACAGAAGTAAACGCTGAAGGCTATTTGGGTTTCTACGATTCGCAAGTGACCATTATCCCAGAAGGCAACCACTACGAAATGTTTGGTTGGGCACTGCCGGGCTTCAACAAGTTTAGTGCAGGTCGGACATTCTTCTCATGGCTCACAGGTAGCAAATTGTATAAGCTCGATACCAATACACATGGTGAGCGTCGTGCATTTGTAGTGAGCAACGAACTTGACAAAGTGTTCCCAATGGACATCTATCCTGAATATCTTTTCAAGGCAATCATGGCTCAAGACATCGACAAGATGGATCAGCTTGGTATCTACGAAGTAGTAGAGGAAGATGTAGCTCTGTGTGAGTTTGTTTGTACATCGAAACTCCCACTTCAGAAGATACTTCGCAATGGTCTTGACCTTATGGTGAAGGAAGTAGGATAGTAAAATAATTCACAATTGACAATAATGAGTTCATTAAGAAACTTTATAGACAGCGTAAAGCCCAACTTCGAGGAGGGTGGTAAGTACTCAAAACTGCGCTCAACATTTGGTGCATTCGAGACATTCCTCTTTACCCCGAACACAGTAAATAAGGGCGGCGTTCATGTGCGCGATGCGGTGGATCTGAAACGAACCATTTCATGCGTCATCTTGGCTCTGATACCAGCATTGCTGTTTGGTATCTACAATACTGGCTATCAGCACTTCCGTATGCTTGGCCTGATTGATACAGCTACCACCTTTGACATTATCTTGGAAGGTGTCATAGCTGTATTTCCTATTCTTATAGTATCATACGTAACAGGTTTGGCCATTGAATTTGCCGTAGCACAAATACGCGGTCATGAGGTCAACGAGGGTTTCCTCGCTACTGGTATGATAATACCACTTGTTATGCCAGCTGATGTGCCACTGTGGCTCGTTGCTGTAGCAACAGCATTTGCAGTGATATTTGGCAAAGAGGTATTTGGTGGTACAGGTATGAACATCTGGAACCCAGCTCTTATAGCTCGTGCATTCCTATTCTTTGCCTATCCTACCAAAATGTCGGGCGACAAAGTTTGGTATTATGACTTTGACTCAGACAAAATAGCTGATGGCTTCTCAGGTGCAACAGCATTGGCACTCAACGGACAAGGCGACCCTTCTGTGTTCAACTTCAGCAACGAATTTATTGGTCTGATACCTGGTTCAATAGGTGAAACAAGCACATTGGCCATTCTCATTGGTGCAGTGATACTCTTGCTCACCGGCGTAGCAAGTTGGAAGACAATGTTCTCAGTATTTGTAGGTGGTGCACTCACAGGCTTCTTGTTCCATGCAGCTGGCACAACCAACATTGACTGGAGCGAACAACTTGTTATAGGTGGCTTTGCATTTGGTGCAGTATTTATGGCAACCGACCCTGTTACATCGTGCCGCACCGAAAAAGGTAAATATATTTATGGTTTCCTGATAGGCGCAATGGCCATCATCATACGCGTGCTCAACCCCGGTTATCCTGAGGGTATGATGCTTGCTATATTGCTGATGAACACCTTTGCACCGCTGATTGACTATTGCTTTGTACAATGGAACATCAGCCGCCGCAAGAACCGAGTTAAGAACAACAAATAAAAGATACGGAAATGGCTACAAATACAAATAGCAATGCCTATACACTGGTTTATGCCACTGTATTGGTCGTAATAGTGGCGTTCCTCCTTTCATTCGTATCGTCTTCTCTCAAAGAACAGCAAGACAAGAACGTCAAACTCGACACCAAAAAGCAAATATTGCGTTCGGTTAACGTTGTTGCTGAAGATGCTGATGCAGAGTTCGATGCTAAAGTAAAGGATTATCTCTTCAAAGATGGAACACTTCAGGAAGTTAGCAGTGCCGACTTCAAGACCAAATATGCAGGTGAGATAAAATCAGGCAATTACCATGTTTTTGTATACGAAAACAATGGCGATACAAAATACATCTTCCCACTTGCGGGCAACGGACTATGGGGCGCCATCTGGGGCTATATATCTGTTGATTCTGATAAAAATACCATTTGTGGTGTAGATTTTTCTCACGACTCAGAAACACCGGGTTTGGGTGCTGAGATAACAACCGACAAGTTCAAAAGTCAGTTTGCAGGCAAAAAGGTAATAAAAGCGGCTGAAGTGGCTCTGCAAGTAGTAAAAAATGGCAACATTAAAGACGCTGAAGTAGAGTGCGATGGCATTTCAGGTGGCACACTTACATCAAATGGTGTAAATGCAATGCTTCAAGATTGCCTCAAAAACTACAAAGAGTTCTTGCAAGCCAGCGCACCAGCAGCTGAAGTGGCTCAGCCTGACACTGCAGTGGCTGATAGTACACTTATCAATGCTGAAGCAGAAGCTATTGCTGACTCAATTGCAAACAACAACTAAAAGGAGGACAAACAAATGGCAGAATTAAAAGATAAAGACGTATTCGTAGGTCCTCTGTCGCTCAACAACCCAGTGACAGTGCAGGTGCTTGGCATCTGCTCAGCATTGGCTGTTACAGCACAGTTGATACCTGCTATAGTGATGGGACTATCAGTAACCATCATCACAGCTCTCTCGAATGTAGTAATTTCGCTACTTCGCAACACTATTCCAAACCGCATCCGCATCATCGTACAGCTTGTAGTTGTAGCATCGCTTGTAACAATAGTGAGCGAAGTGCTCAAAGCATTTGCTTATGATGTGGCTATGACTCTTTCGGTGTACATTGGTTTGATAATCACCAACTGTATTTTGATGGGTCGCCTCGAAGCCTTTGCAATGCAAAACTCGCCATGGCAGTCGTTTCTCGACGGCGTGGGCAATGGATTGGGATATGCCAAGATACTTGTTATTGTGGCATTCTTCCGTGAATTGCTCGGCTCTGGCAAATTGTTTGGCATACAGATAATACCAGAAAGTGTATACAATTTTGGCTACTCAAACAATGGCTTGATGCTTATGCCACCTATGGCACTCATCATCGTAGCATGTATTATTTGGTATCAGAGAGCTCACAACAAAGATCTTCAAGAAAAATAATTTAGTAAGGTAATTAATACATAAAGAAAAATGGAAAATGCAAATTTGATCAGCCTCTTTGTCCGCTCAATATTTGTGGACAATATGATCTTCGCCTTCTTCCTCGGCATGTGTTCTTACCTTGCCGTATCGAAAGATGTGAAGACAGCTCTTGGCTTGGGCGCAGCAGTAACTTTTGTGCTCCTCGTAACACTCCCAACCAACTACTTGCTCCAAACCAAAGTGCTTGCAGCCGATGCCATTGTTGAAGGTGTTGACCTTAGCTTCTTGAGCTTCATACTCTTCATAGCAGTCATTGCAGGTATAGTGCAACTTGTAGAGATGATAGTAGAGCGTTTTTCACCATCGCTCTATGCATCGCTCGGTATATTCTTGCCACTTATAGCTGTAAACTGTGCCATAATGGGTGCATCGCTTTTTATGCAACAACGCATAGGCTTAGATGTTACTGACCCTAAATATATAGGCTCTGTAACCGATGCTGTTGTTTATGCACTTGGCTCAGGTATTGGCTGGCTTATGGCTATTGTAGCCTTGGCAGCCGTACGTGAAAAAATGGCTTATTCTAACGTTCCACCTGCATTGCGCGGATTGGGTATCACGTTTATCGTAGTAGGTCTGATGGCAATGTCGTTCATGTGCTTCTCAGGTCTTAATATTTAACGAAAGCTCAAAAAAACAAAGACAATGAATTTAGATTTGATATTAGCGAGCATCGGAGTATTCCTCGTTATAATTCTGCTTCTTGTCATCATTTTGCTCGTTGCCAAAAATTTCCTTGTAGCTTCGGGCAAGGTCAAAATCAATATCAATGGCGACCAAGAAGTAGAAGTAGAATCGGGCTCAAGCCTCTTGAGCACGCTCGCTGCAGAAGGCATTTACTTGCCATCAGCTTGTGGCGGTAAAGGCTCTTGCGGACAGTGCAAGTGTCAGATTGTAGAGGGTGGCGGTGAAATATTGCCATCAGAAAAAGGCCATTTTAGCCGTAAACAGCAGAAAGACCATTGGCGTCTGGGCTGCCAAGCTAAGGTAAAAGGCGACCTCAAAATTAAGGTTGATGACTCAGTAATGGGTGTCAAAGAGTGGGAATGCACCGTGATAGGCAACCGCAACGTGGCTACATTCATCAAGGAGTACAAAGTGGCTCTGCCTGCTGGCGAACACATGAACTTCGAACCGGGCTCGTATGCGCAAATAAAGATACCTGCATTTGAAATTGACTATGATAAGGACTTCGAGAAGAGCCTCATTGGCGACACTTATTTGCCTGCTTGGCAGAAGTTCCACATGTTCGACCTCAAATGTAAGAATCCTGAGCCTACCATCCGTGCTTATTCTATGGCCAATTATCCTGACGAGGGCGATATCATTACGCTCAATGTGCGTATTGCTACTCCACCATTTAAGCCAAAAGATCAGCAAAAGCCTGATGCCAACAACTTTATGGATGTCAATCCGGGTATCGCTTCGTCATACATCTTTAGCCTCAAACCGGGCGATAAGGTGATAATGAGCGGTCCGTATGGCGAATTCCGTCCACAGTATGGCACTGGCAGAGAGATGATTTGGGTAGGTGGTGGTGCCGGTATGGCTCCTCTGCGTGCACAGATTATGCATTTGCTCAAAGGTCATGGTATTGCTGATGAAGATCGCCAACGTCCGATGCACTACTTCTATGGTGCACGTGCACTTGAGGAGATACCTTTCCTCGACGACTTCTTGCAACTCGAAAAAGACTTCCCCAACTTCCACTTCCATTTGGCTCTCGACCGTCCTGACCCGAAAGCCGATGCAGCTGGAATAAAGTACACTCCGGGCTTTGTAGCACCTGTAATGGGCGATACATATCTCAAGGCTCATGAGGCTCCTGAAGATTGTGAATACTATCTGTGCGGACCTCCGATGATGGCCAAGACAGTGCTCGACTTGCTCCATTCGCTTGGCGTAGAAGACGAAATGATTCGCTTCGATAACTTTGGCGGATAGTAGGTCAAAAGCATATAAAATAAAATTTGTAGCATTTGAAATGGTTCAGATGCTACAAATTTTTTTTTGTAAAACTTACTCAAGTTTCGCAAATAATGTGGAGTTGCCTCTTCGAGGCAGAAATCTTACAAATCTATTCAAATTATACAAAA
>CAJONN010000058.1 GCA_905235955.1 uncultured Marinilabiliaceae bacterium | reverse complement strand
GCTAATATTGTGGAGGGCGCATAATTAGCAGGGGTTACGCTGCGCTCACCCCTGCCTGTATTCTTTCGCTCCTTCGGAGCTACTTCACTTGCGAAACTTGAGTTAACAGCAAAAATAAATAGCACTAATATTCAGGTATTTACACCCAAATATTAGTGCTATTTTTTCGTCAGAGAAACGGCTACAACTTCAAGTCGTGATTGGTAAGAGCGCACACACACGAGTCGCTCCAAACGTTGACTGCAGTTTCAACCATATCTATAATGGTATAGATTGGCAATATGATGCCCATTACTGCTACGGGCACTCCCATGCCCGACATGAGCGAAAGCGTAAGGAAGTAGCAGCCCATTGGCACACCTGCATTGCCCACTGCCGACACTACTGAAATAAGAACCCATGTGAGCATCAGTGGCCAAGTGAGCACTACGCCACCTTGTTGCAAAACAAAAAGCGATGTAACAAGTATGAAAGCTGCACAACCATTCATATTGATTGTGGTGCATATTGGCAAAACAAAACGCGACACTTTTGGATTGACTTTCAAGCGATTTTCGGCTGATGATATTGTTACTGGAAGTGTGGCTGCGCTACTTTTGGTAAACAATGCCATAAGCACAGCTGGCAACATAAGACGCAATGTGCGCACCGGATTGAGTCCTCGCGAGAGCAAGAAGAGTGGCAAAACAACAAAAAACTGAACAAGATTGCCACCCAAAACCACCAACACATACTTACCAATAGAGTCGGCAACAACGCCAGCACTAAGCTGTGAAGCCAACTGCGCTGCAAAGGCCACAATGCCCAAAGGCAATGCCCAAATAAGTGCTTTGATGAGCAAAAAAATTACATCTTGCAAACCCTGAAAAAAGTTGAGCACTGCTGTACGAGACTCAGAAACAGGCAGATGCGACAAAGCTATACCCACTGCTGCAGCAAGCAAAAGAAGCGAAAGCACATTACCTTCGAGAAACGGACGCACTACGTTGTTGGGCACCACTGAGAGTATATGATCAGTATAAGAGAGCGATGGAGCTTGAACGGCAGCACTACCCTCTACGTCAGATGCTGGGAGCGACAATACGCCCGGCTCTATTGCAACAAAAAGTGCCAACCCAACCAACGAAGCAACCAAAGTAGTGAGTAGCGTATAGATTATAGTGCGACCAAAAATGCGCCCAGCTTCAGCACTTTTGCCAAGCGAAGCAAGCGTTGTAATAATGGCTAAAACAATAATTGGCACAGCCAAAAGCTGAAACAAACGTGTATAAATAGTAGCTACAAATGTGGCTGCAACATCAATAAAATCAACCTGAGCAGTCCGAGAATAGTGCCTATAAGGAGGGCACCAATCCACAATAAAAGTTTCTTCATTATCAGTATAAATTTTTTGGCTACAAAAATATTGGTATTATATAGGCTCTCAAAAAAACTAACAACTAAAAAACGATGAGGGTTCGGATATTTTTGATGCCGAAAACCCTCATCAGATCAGATTGCAAATTAATGAAACTCCTAAATTTTAATTGAATATATTTAACAAAGATTTTTTTACATATTTAGAAGCTTCTTCCAAAATAACAACTACGAGAAAATGGCTATTTCTTATGAGTTACGCGCCAAGTGTGAACATAGTCGACAAGTGCACGTAGCTTTTCTGGGTCAGAATCGTTGGGGATAGAGTCGTCGGCGCCAAGCACAAAGTTGTCAGGAGCATTCTTGAGTATCTCATCAACTTCAGCTTTAGCCTCTTCAAGTGAGCCTGTATATATTTTGCTCTTACGAGCCAATCCGCCCAAAACCGGACGCTTGAAGAGTGCAGCTACTTGCTTAGTTGTCAAAGACTTGCCCTTGAACTCATGATATGGCACATTGACGATGCTACCCGGATAGTCAACATAGTCGTTGAACGAATCGGCTGTAAATTGTCCACCACCTTCGCATACGTGCAAGATGTTGAATGGAGCAATTTCGTTGGCTACGTCAGAGAGTTGGCGGTCGTAGGGTTTGATGAGTTCGCGGAAGAGCTTGCCACCAAACGAGTCAGCATCGCCACCTTGGCTTGAGATGTAGAAGCCGTCAGCACCAGCTTTGCGTGCTTCACGTATGTAGTATACGAGGCTTTGGGTAATGACTTCCAAGGCTGGTTTTACAGCTTCAGGGTCTTTCTTTATCAGGTCGAAGAGCTTCTGCTTTTTGTTCTTGTCGTCGACACCGGGCAATACCACTATTTGGTTGATCAATGCCAATGGCGAGTAGACTGTTGGGATGATGAAGGCTTCGTTTTTGAGTTCTTTGGCCAATTCTCTTACTACGCCTATTTGCTCTTGCCATTCGTCGGGTGTTACTGCTGCTATCTTCTTCCAATCGGCCGGACTGCTAATTTCAACCTTTTTGGGGAGGAATTCATACTTCACGTTTACAAAGTCGACGTGTGTTGTTTTGAACCACTCGATGTGCGACTGTACGGCTTTGTATCCGAATTTATCTTTGAAGTGGATATTGAAGAATACAGGCACGTAGTCGTTTGGTCGGCTTTGGTCGAGCACCTGAAGAAGAAGTTCGCGTTTGTTGTAGTCGTCAACGTTTTGTGCGAGGGCGGTTTGACCCATGGTAGCAGCCATCATAGCTGCAAGCAACGATTTGCTCAGTACTTTGCTAATGTTGTTTTTCATAAGTTCAAAGTTTTTAAGGTTTATATCTATTATTGATTGGGTGTTTAAAGAAGAAAAAATATTATTTATTGTGTGTTTTGCGCCATGTGTGTGCATAGTCGATAACGGCACGTAGCTTATCCCAGTCGGTAGAGCCGGGCACTGTGCAGTCAGCACCCAGAATGAAGTTTGGCGATGCATTTTCAAGTACCTTGTCAACTGCAGCTTTAGCCTCTTCGAGTGTACCATTAGCTATTACGCCCAAGCGCTCTAAGCCTCCAAATATTGGACGACCAAAACGTTTTTGAGCCTCTTTGAGGTTGAGTGTGCTGCCGTCAGAGAAGTTGAGTGGCACGTTGATGATGCTTGCCGGATAGTCAGCAAAGGTGTAAAGTGCTTCAGCATTTTTGAATGGTGTACCATAGTCGCAGATGTGAAGTATGTTGATGATGCCTATTTCTGCAGCTACTTCAGACACGTGTTTGTCCCATTGGCGCACTTGCTCGTTCCATATCTTTATTGGCAATGAGTTGCCATCGCCACCTTGTGTTGAGATGTAGAATCCATCGGCACCTCTGCGGCGAGCTGCACGTATGTAGTTTTCGATGCTGAGCGAAAGGTTTTTGATGGCCTGACCAAATGCTTTAGGATTTTCTTCAGCAAGTTTCTTAAGGTCTTTGCCACCACCAAGTGTTTGGTGTGCTAGTGCCAATGGCGAATATACGGTTGGCAATATGAATGCTTCGCCTCTAAATTCACGTGCAAGATCTTCAATAACTGCAAGTTGTGGTTCAAAGAAAGCTTCATCATACACTGGCACCTTTTCCCAATCTTTGCCCGAATTGATGTCGAGTTTGGGCAGTCCGATTTCGTAGAAGACCTTCACAAAGTCCATATCTGTAGCGCGATAGAAGTCTTTGTGGTCTTGCACTGCCTTACGTCCGAGTTTGTTTTCAAAGTGGAGGAAGAAGGCTGCCGGAACATACTCGTTTGGGCGACTTTGGTCTAATACCTGCAAGATGCGTTCACGTTTGCTATCAGCTGTTTGCTGTGCTTGTGCTGTTGCCAATGTGCCTGCTGCTATTAGCGAGAGGGCTGTAAGTTTTACTCTAATTTGTTTCATTGTCTATAACGATTTTGATGTGTGATAAATATTTTGATTTGCTTTTTGTTTGTTGTTGTTTTTTTACTGAAAGTCGGCATAGGGTCCGTCGCCAGTTTCGCCACTGTAGCCCCAATTTTGCGTCAGGTTGGGGTTTAGTATTATCTGCTCTTGAGGCAATGGGAGGTAATAGTTGCGCTTCGAGATGTTTTGCAATTTTGTTTTCTCAGTTTCTGGCGTATTTTCTTTTACATATTTCACAAGTATGTGCCAACGCTTGAGGTCGAACCAACGTTGTCCTTCGAGTATAAACTCGTTCCAACGTTCTTTGCGCACTGCTTGGCGAAATTCTTCTTGTGTCAGTCCGCTAAGCTCAAGTGGAGTACCATCGGTTGGGTTGTTTTGTATATTGAAGTATGGGCTCCAATATGCGCGTTTGCGTATTTGGTTGATGGCATCGTAAGCGGCTTCTGTCGGACCATTGGCTTCGTTTTCGGCTTCAGCTTTGATAAGGAGCACTTCAGCGTAGCGTATTACAGCGCTGTTGGTCGATTGTCCGGCTGCATTGCCTGATGATGCTGGGTTGGCATAGTTGAGCGAGTCGATGTATTTTCTGAAACGAGGTATGGTGAATACGAAGTCATCGTCGTTCTCAGGGTCATAGAGTTTCTTTGCCCATGAACCATCACGACGTTGGTCATGTGGATCCATTTCAAGGTAGTAGCGGTCGCTGGTGGCAAGGAGTACAGGCTCAGTGTCGCTCCAGTTGGTTGCAAATGTGCAGTGGCCTGTAGTGTTGCCGTTGATGGTGCGGTCGTGCTCTACTGTGAAGATGTGTTCCGGACCATTTTTCTTGTCGAGCGACCAAACATCTATAAATTTATCAAGCAGATGATATTTGCCAGAGTCTATTACCTTTTGCGCATATTGCACAGCTTTGAGATAATATTCGTGTTGGTTAGCTTTGCCTTTTTCGCTGGCTGTTTGTGCCCACTCCAAATATACTTTTGCAAGGAACGATGTGGCAGCCAAACTGCTGGCTTTGCTATCGAGATTGGTATAGTCGGCTGGCAAATTTTCTGCCGCAGTAAAGTCTTCAACTATTTGCTCAAACACCTCATCAATAGTGTTGCGAGGTGCGCCCTGACCATCAGCATCGTGCAATACGATGGGCACGCCACCAAAATATCGCACAAGGTTGAAGTAGAGGTAGCCTCTCAAGAATCGTGCTTCGTTGATGTAGTTCTCTTTTGTTTTTGCATCGATAAACGATGCTTCAGAAGTTTTATCTATCACTATATTGGCGCGATTGATGGCTGTGTAGTGATGTTTCCAAGCAGCCTCAACAAAGAGGTTGGTAGGCTGCACTGCAAAGTTGGCAACCTCACGTATGTGTGCCGAGTTGGTTTGTGCGCCGGCTTTCACATAGTCGGTTTGCAAGTCGTTGAGGTAGATGAGCTGATTGTTGAAGATGCCATACATGCCATCGGTTGTAAACTCTTGATATATGCCCTTCACAGCTGCTTCGATGTCGGCTTGATTGCTGTAAAAACTATCTATGCTGATGCTACTTATCGAGTCTTGGTCGAGGTCAGCGCAACCACTTATTAGTAATCCAGCTGCTGCTATATATATTGTTGCTGATTTTCTCATGATGCTTATATTTTTATTTTTCATAATGCTTCAGTTAAAGTGTTATATTGAGTCCGACGAGCACTGTTTTTGATGATGGATAAGCACCATTATCTATGCCCTGATAGAGTGCGTTGGTTTCATCGCCACCCGGACGGTTAGCCTCGGGGTCGTAGCCGCTATAGTTGGTGATGGTGAAGAAGTTTTGCAATGATGCATAGATGCGGAAGGTAGCGTCTTTGGTAAGTTTAGGCGTGTGTATGGTGTAGCCCAATTGTATGTTGCGTATCTTTAGGTACGAAGCGTCTTCTACAAAGCGGTCATCAGTATAAATACTGGTAGCTGTGCTTGCCTTTTGTATGGTATTGCTTGGGTTGGTTGGTGTCCAACGGTCAGCTACTTCAGCAAGTGGGTTGTAGTAGTAGCCATTGCCACGGTCGAGTCGGCAAGCCAATTCGTTGAAGAGTTTGTTGCCATGGCTACCGCTTGCGCTTACAAAGAGATCCCAATTTTTATATGTTACTTTGGTGTTGAAGCCGTATGTAAAGTCTGGCTGAATGTTGCCAAGCACTACGCGGTCGCTCTCGTTTACTACGTTGTCACCATTGACATCTTCAAACTTCGGGTTGCCGGGTTCCACCACTGAGTGTGTTTGTGTTGGCAACTGCGAGAGGTCTTCGTCAGACTGAATGATGCCTTTGAATTTGTAGCCGTAGAATGAGCCCAGAGGTTCACCAACTTTTACTATGAGTGGGTTGGTATATCCGTGTGAGAGGATAAAGTAGTCGGCACCGCCCAAGCTTGTTACTTCGTTCTTGTTGTGAGCTATGTTGCCGTTGATGTTCCAATGCCATGATTTGTTATCAATCAATACTACACCAAGCTCAAATTCTATACCTTTGTTGGTTACCGAACCTACGTTGCGTAGTATTGTAGAGAAACCTGTTACCTGTTCTACCGGAGCGTTGAGAAGCAAGTCGTTGGTCTCTTTGTAGTAGGCATCGAATGTTGCAGTAAGTCGGTTTTTGAAGAATCCGGTGCTCAGGCCAATATTGTATGATGTTGTTGTCTCCCATTTGAGGTCTGGGTTGGGCAAGTTGGTAACCACATAACTTACATCGCGTTTATTGTCGATTATAACTGTGCGAGGTTCTACGTTGGCAACATACTGATAGTCGCCTATCTCTTGGTTGCCCACTCTACCTACCGATGCACGTAGCTGAATGAAGTCTACATTGCTGCCCAAGTTTATCCATTTTTCACGGTCGATATTCCACGAAGCACCTACTGATGGGAACCAGCCCCAACGTTTGTTGCTACCAAAACGGCTCGAACCATCGGCGCGTAGTGTGAGTGAGATGTTGTAGCGCGAGTCGAAGCTGTAGTTCAGACGACCTATCCACGACTGCAGTGTGCTCTTGTGATGGCTACTATTTGATGGTTTTGTTTCGCCTGCAGCGCCAAGATTGTCGTAGCCTGTGGCATCGTTGCTAAAGTTTTGTGAGGTTGTAGCAAAGCTACTGCGATCAGTGCTTTGTGCTGTGAAGCCTACCAAAGCTGTAACAGAGTGCACATCAAATTGGTTGGTATAGGTGGCAGTATATTCGCTCTGCCATACGTTGGTGTTGGTTTGTCCTACTGATGCTTTACCATGATTGGGCAAGCCGTCGGTGGTGTACGATGGTGCGTAGTAGCTCTGCCTTGTGCTCGATATGTCAGCACCTATGCTGGCTTTGAGTTTGAGTTGTGGTATGATGTTAAGTTCAGCAAATGCTGAGCCCAATATGCGTGCATTCTCTGTTTTGCTGTCATAGTTTTTAAGGTCGCTGATGGGGTTGCCAACTTTGCCATCGTATGTGTCTACGCTCACTGGCGTTGGGTCATAGTTGAACGATCCATCAGCGTTGTATATTGAGGTATAAGGGATGTGTGATATGGCGCCATACCAGTTGTTGGCCGAAAACATTGAGCTTTGGTCTGACATGCCTGTCATTCTGTTGAATGCTCCGTTGACGTTAGCTCCTACAAGGAGGTTTTTGAACACATTGCGCTCATAGTTGATGCGCGAAGCATAGCGCCTAATGCCTGTGTTGATGATGATGCCCTCTTGGTCTTTGAAACTACCACTGATGCTATAGCGCGATATTTCATCGCCACCAACAATTGAGAGCTGATGTTCTTGTGAGAAGGCTGTACGCAAGGCTTCATCTTGCCAATCGTAGCTTTGGGTAGGTTGTGGTAGCGGATCTTTTATTTCGCCTCTGGCTTGTAGTTCGTTCCATATATCAACCCATTGCCATGCATCGAGGAAGTCGAGCTTTTTGTATATAGTGCTCCAGCCAAAGTTGCCGGTATAGCTGATGTTGTTTTTGCCATGCGAGCCTTTTTTGGTGGTGATGATGATAACGCCATTGGCACCACGTGTACCATATATAGCTGTTGCTGACACATCTTTCAGCACTTCAATGCTCTCAATATCGGCTGGGTTGAGAAAAGACAGTGGGTCCAGCGTAGCATCACTACCTGAGGCACCGGTACGTGTCGATGCCGGATCGTTATAGACAATAAAACCGTCGATCACATACAGTGGCTCGTTGCCGCCCGTAATGGAGTTGCCACCACGTATGCGAATGATGCTTGCTGCACCCGGCTGTCCTGATGTTTGCGTAATGTTTAGACCAGCCACAGCACCTTGTAGTGCACTCTCTACTGAGGTATTCTGCTGGTGTAGCAAATCGCTACCTACGCTTGATATGCTACTTGTAAGTTCGAGGCGTTTTTGTGCGCCGTAGCCTATCACCACCACTTCGTTTATCTTGTTGTTGTCGTCGGCAAGTCCTATCTCTACTGGTTCTGAAGCGTCATATATTTCTACTTCCTGAGCTCTGTAGCCAATGTATGATGCACGCAGTGTGAGCGGCAGTTCTACTTTGGTTGTGAGATTGAAATTGCCATCAAAATCAGTTACCGTACCAAGTTCGCCACCTTCAGTTGGTACAAGTGTTGCGCCTATTATTGGGTCGCCAGTTCGTGCATCAACAACCCTACCTGTAATTTTTGTTTGTGCCACTGACACTACCGTGGCGAGCAGTGCTACAATGGTGGTAAAAAATACTTTGTTAGATAAAAGTTTCATACATACAATCTCCTCTCTGGGGGCTACGTTGGTGCCAAATATCACATTGGCACCAACACAACCTCAAGAAAATTAAATAATTAAAAATTAAGGGATAAAATAGAGGTTTTTAGGAAAAGAGTTTTTTACTTGAGAGCCAACTCACCACGTAGTCCGATTTGATGTAGTTGTGCAGCCAAATCTTTCTGTGGTAGTTGTAGCAAGCCAAACTCATGCACATACTGATTTCCGTTGGTCAAAATCCAACTTACAAAGTTATTGAGAGTAGTATTGTTGTGGTCATAGACCAAGCCTGCGTTGCCTATTGCTATTTCGTCAAAGTTGTTGTTTTC
The DNA here is from genome assembly GCA_905235955.1 of uncultured Marinilabiliaceae bacterium. GTDB lineage: Bacteria > Bacteroidota > Bacteroidia > Bacteroidales > Marinilabiliaceae > W3P20-009. The sequence goes on along the minus strand of CAJONN010000058.1, from coordinate 2,456 downwards.
AAGCAATGCTATAATATTATCGAGGTTGGCAGAGTCAAATATATCGTCAGCGTGCCTGCCAAGGTCGAGTGCTACAAGTGAGAGTTCGCTACGCAATTGTCGCGTTTCGAGGTCGAAGATGTTTGATATAATGTTGATTGTAATACCAAGAGGATCTTTGCGGAGGGCTAAATTCAAGAAACTGTCGTCGCCCGAGATGCGCTTGCCTTTATAGTCAGCTGCTACATGGTCAAAGTGTGCAGCGTATGAGCGCGATACTGACAATTTGCCGTTGCCGCTGTATATGTGAAGGTCGCGTTCGGCTTTGCTCTCCTTCTTGTTGTCGTCGTCGGCAAATTCGTCTTTTACAAAGAGTATGTTTTTCAGTTTTTTGGCATTCAAGCGTTTGCCATTGAGAAGTTGCTCTGCCTCTGAGTCTTTGTTCACCACTGGCAGTACGGCATATCTGCCAAAATATACTGCTTCATCGTTGGTGCTGATGTTGTCTGATGTTACGAGGCTTATGGTGTTGGGATCGTTGGTAGCCGATGCGCTTACAAAGTTGATTTTGACGTTAGCGCCTGTCTGAGAATATTCGGCTGCCCATTTTTCAGCAAGTGGACGTACAAAGTTCGACACTTGCAAGTTGATTTGTTCTTGAGCTGATATTGCTACTTGTGATGCTACAATGAGTGTTGCGATGCTATATATTTTGCTGATCATAATATTGTCGTTTTTTATGGTTATGGATGAGGTTGTCTATTCTCTGAGATTCTTCTACTTGAGCAATGCACATTCGCATACAACACATTCGCATATTATTGATATTCATTCTTTTCATGATGTTTGTTTTTTATTTGTTATTACTTTCTTTTATTTGATTAATTTCAACAATGCAAAGATAGGCAGTGTAGCAAGGTTTGACAATAACCGCCTTTTGGTATTTTAGCATACCAAATGTTTGGTATATTCACTCTACATTATCGCCATCTTAACAAAATACTCACTACAATACATATATTTTATAGTATAAACTACCAATATTAAACACTTTTAACAGTGTAAATATCTTGCACAATTATACTAAATAGCTACCAAGAGGCTCTCCTCTGCCCAACGCTCTTCAACGGCCATAGACAAACGAGTCAATGCTTCGGCCAAAATAGCTCGGGGGGCACCAATGTTGATGCGCATAAAGCCCTCGCCCTCTGCGCCAAACATTGCGCCATCGTTGAGAGCCAAATGAGCTTTATTTACAAACAAATCAACTATTTGCAACTGATTTAAATATAAGTTTCGGCAATCGAGCCATACCAAGAACGAGGCTTGAGGCCTTACGGGCTTGATGCTTGGTATGTAGAGCCTACAATATTGCTCTACAAAGCGTATATTATCTTCCAAATACTCTTTCAGCTGCTGTAGCCACTCAGCACCTTGCGTATATGCAGCTATTGTGGCTATTGGCGCAAACAGATGAGGCTCGCTCAATTCATTAACGTCGAGCCACGAAAAAAATTTGCGGCGCAATAGCTCGTTGGGCACTATGGCATACGAACTTATTACGCCGGCAATGTTGAATGTTTTTGATGGAGCACCAAGTGTTATACTACATCGTGCTGCTTCATCGCTCACCGATGCAAATGGCACATGCTTGTTGCCAAACAGTGCCAAATCTGAGTGTATCTCATCGCTCACTACTATTATGTTGCGCTCGGCACAGAAGTGTGCCAAACGGCGCAATGTCTCACGGTCCCAACATATTCCGGCTGGGTTGTGCGGATTGCTCAGTATCAGCAAGCGACATTTGTCGTCAGCCACTTGTGCAAGGTTCTCAAAGTCCATCTCGTAGCTACCATCAGATAGCTGACGTAGCGGATTATACACCACTTTGCGCCCGTTGCCTTGTGGCGTTAGGCGAAATGGATGATACACTGGCGGCTGAATAATAACCTTCTCATCAGGTGCTACAAACAGATTTATGGCTATGCCTATGCCCTTTACCACACCGGGTATAAAGGTATACCACTTTTCGTTGGTATGCCAACCATGTTGGTGCTCTATCCATTGACTCACCACTTGCCAAAGTTCTGGCGGAGTTATGGTGTAGCCCAATATGGGATGTTCGAGGCGTTTGCGCAAAGCATCTATTATGAATGATGGCGTAGCAAAATCCATATCAGCCACCCATAGTGGCAATAGGTCTGAGCGTCCGTAGCGTTCGCCCAATACGCAGTGCTTCAGGTCGCCACTGCCCGTTCTGTCTATTATTGTGTCAAAATCGTACCTCATGATAATGCTTGTTTTATGTCGTTCAACAAATCATTTACATCTTCTAAACCCACCGATATGCGTATGGTGGTGTTTCTGACGTCCATTTTTTCTTTCTCTTCTTTGCTAAAAAGACCAAAAATGGTGCTATACGGATGAATAGCCAACGTGCGATTATCAAACATATTGGTTGCCCTATGAATGAGTTT
>CAJONN010000057.1 GCA_905235955.1 uncultured Marinilabiliaceae bacterium | reverse complement strand
TCAATTAAGCATAATACTTCTTCACTATGGCTTTTACTGGATACCATGCGGCAAGCACGCCAACAGCTGCCACGGTTACCATCACTACAAGCACATCGCCCCATTGCAACTCAACCGGATAGGCGTTGATGATATAATTCTCGCTACCTGCAAAACCAACAATGCCATAATGTTCTTGTAGCCAAACTAATACGATGCCTATCACAAGACCAACAACTACACCACCAAGCGATACAAGCCAACCTTCAAAGAGAAACACTTTGGTTACAAGCTGCCTATCGGCACCCATACTCTTCAAGATGCTGATGCTCTCCTTTTTTTCAAAAATAAGCATCGAAAGTGAACCTATAATGTTGAATGCAGCTATTACAATGATAAACGTCAGAATGAGAAATGCCATAAGTTTTTCTACCTGTATCATTTTGAAAAACGACTGATGTTGTTCCCATTTATCGTTTACTTGCAGCTCATTATCAACAAGTTGCATTATTCTTTCTTTTACTTCAGCAATGTTATATCCATCTGCTACTCTGATGCCAATAGCTGAAACTTCGTTGCCATTGTAGCAAAAGAGGTCGCGAGCTTGCTGTAGTGAGATTATGGCATAATTTGAGTCGTAATCAACCTGCTGCACCGCAAACGAACCACACACTGTAGCATCTTCTTGCACAAACGACTTTTCAGGCGATGCCATATTTATTTTGCCAGTGCGCTTGGGCGTGTACATTGTTAGTTTTGAAGCAAAAGCTACTGAGCGAGCGCCAAGCTGATCGGCCAAGATAGCACCCAACATACAGAAGTTGATGTCAGGATGATTGATAGAATATCGACCTTCGGCAATGATGCTATCGATGCACGTAACATGCTCAAACGCCGTGTCGACACCCATAACTATAGCTGGCATTTGGCGTTTTTGATATGAGAGCAACGCATTGTCTGACAATATGCAACTAACAGCCTCTACGCCTTCTACGTGCCTTATTTGCGACACAAAAACTGAGTCGGCACTAAAATATTTGCCCACAGATGGCTCTATTTTTAGGTCAGGGTCGAACGAACCGAAAAGCGAACCTACAAAGATATTCAAGCCATTGAATACACTCAGAACAATGAGCAACGCTGCCGTACCTACCATAATACCAAGCGACGATATGGCCGATATGATATTGATGATGTTTTGCGATTTCTTAGCAAAAAGATAACGCTTAGCTATGGTAAATGGCAACGAATTGGTGGTCATAGCGAGGCTTTTTTCTCTTTATTTTGTTGCCCTAACAATAAGACCTGTGCCCGTCGGATGATGTGTAGCAACATCGATGGCGTTGAGCACTATGCAAAATGGGAAGACAACAAGGTAGTATATGGGCAAAAGCACAAAGAAGAGTTTAGTGTAATTGAGTGCCACAATAGGCCACTTCATTGATAGCACCCAAGCCACATGTCCGGGTTTGCCGTAGGAATATGAGGCGCTAATATTTTTGAAGCCAACTTTGGCAAGTTTTGCTTCAATGTCAGAAATGTTGTAGCCATCGCGCACATGCTCATCGATAAAGCCATGTGCATGGTCAGCATCATGTTCGTCAACGTCAGAGCCTCCTTGGTCTGATGGTGTTGATATGAGCAATGTTGCATTTTCTTTCATCGAAGCATAGAAATTCTGAAACACCTGAACATCATCAAGTATATGCTCCATAACGTCAACAGAAAGCACAAGGTCGAAGCTATTAGGGCGAACAAATTGCGTAAGGTCTTGCACTTCGAAATGTACACGATTGCTCATGCCCAAAGCTGCAAAAAATGCATTGCAATCGGCCATTTGTTCCTCTTTTACATCAACGCCCAAAATCTGATGAGCCTTATTGAGGTTTGCCATTCGGTGTGTATATTGTCCAAAGCCGCTACCTGCATCGAGCACGTAGGCTGGTGCGCCACCAAGTTGCTTGTTCCACTTGCTTAGTTCGCGCCTAATATACCACGAGCGAAGCAAGAGCACATCGAGCATTTTGTAAAAAACAACTCTGAAAATTGGTGTGGCATTGAATACTTTGCCGAGCGAGCGTTTGATAGGATCGTATTGCATAGCTTATTTCCCTCCCTCTCCTTCGCCAAGCAACTTATCAATATGGTCTAAGTAGTCGAGGCTGTCATCGATGAAGAATGTAGGCTCTGGCACTATGCGCAGTTGCTTGCCAATGCGTTGTCCGAGAGCATATCTGATGCGAGTTTTGTTGGCATTGATATTTTGCAAAACGGCATCAGTTTTTTCTGAAGGAAAAATAGATATATAGAACTTTACCACTGAGAGGTCGCTCGACACACGAGCTATAGTGATGGAGAGCATTGTGTTGAGCACAATCTCGCGTAGTTCTTTCTGAAACATTTCGGCGCACTCTTTTTGCAAAAGGCGCGATATCTTTTTCTGGCGTGTCGATTCCATAATTAATCGATTTTTTCTGTTATTCAACGGTTACCGACTTAGCCAAGTTGCGTGGTTGGTCTACATTGCAACCTCGCATTACGGCTACGTAGTAACTTATTATTTGTAGTGGCACAACGGCAATAAGTGGCATGAGTGCTTCGTCGATGTTGGGCACCTCTATCACATGGTCGGCCATTTTGCGGATGGTCTCGTCGCCCTCTGACACTATGGCTATCACTTGTCCGCGGCGTGCCTTTACTTCTTGTATGTTGTTGACTATCTTTTCGTAATATTTATCTTTTGTTGCCAAAACAAACACTGGCATATTTTGGTCGATGAGGGCAATAGGTCCGTGTTTCATTTCGGCTGCCGGATAACCTTCAGCATGGATATACGATATCTCTTTGAGTTTGAGTGCACCTTCGAGAGCCACTGGGTAGAGGTATCCGCGCCCAAGATAGATGGCGTTGGTAGCATCTTTGTAGAGGTGCGCTATTTCTCTGATATGTGCTTCGTTTTTCATTAGTGCCTCAATACTTTGTGGCACTTTGAGCATATTGCTTATCATCTCTTCATATTTTTCGGTAGAGATGATGTTACGTTTTTTACCTATCAAAAACGCCATCATAGTGAGCACCATCACTTGCGCCGTAAAGGCTTTGGTTGAAGCCACTCCTATTTCCGGACCTGCGTGTGTATAGATACCTGCATGTGTTTCGCGCGGTATCGATGAGCCTGCTACGTTGCAGATACCAAGTATGAGTGCACCTTGTTCTTTGGCCATTCTGATGGCAGCAAGTGTGTCGGCTGTTTCGCCACTTTGCGATATGGCTATGATAACATCACCAGCGTTGATGATGGGGTTGCGATACCTAAACTCTGAAGCATATTCAACCTCAACAGGTATGCGAGCATACTCTTCAAAAAGATATTCGCCTACCAAGCCGGCATGATACGACGTGCCACAAGCTACAATGATGATGCGCTTAGCATTTGAGATGCGCGGAAGCACCTCGGTAATACCGCCTAAGTTGATTTGCTTAAGGTCAGGATTGATTCGTCCACGAAATGTATCAGATAGCGAGATGGGTTGCTCATGTATCTCTTTGAGCATATAGTGCTCGTAGTCGCCTTTGTCGATATTGTCAATATTGATGTCGACAGTAGTTACATTGGGGTCTTTGCGTTCGTCGTTGAGGTTGGTTATGTTGAGATTGTCATTGGTGAGTATGGCTATTTCGCCATCGTTGAGGTATACCATTTGGTCAGTATACTCCACTATGGGTGTTGCGTCAGAGGCTATGAAATACTCGCCATGCCCCATACCTATTACGAGCGGACTGCCTTTGCGAGCAGCTATGAGTTTGTTGGGTTCAGTAGTGCAAATAACAACCAAACCGTATGCGCCAACAACTTTGGTAAGTGCTATGCGCACGGCTGTTTCGGCCGAAACATTGGTTGAGGTATAGATGTTTTCTATGAGGCAAGCCAACACTTCAGTATCGGTTTCGCTCTTAAAGGAATAACCACGACTGATAAGTTCGTTGCGCAAATGGGCAAAGTTTTCGATAATGCCATTGTGAACAACCACAAACTTGCCATTCATTGAGGTGTGCGGATGTGCATTTACATCGTTGGGAATGCCGTGTGTAGCCCAACGCGTATGTCCAATGCCAATGGTACCCCCAATGGGGTTGCCGTTGGTAAGTTGCTCAAGATCGCGCACTTTGCCTTTGCATTTATACACATTGACATTGTTGTTGTCGAGCAAAGCTATACCAGCTGAGTCGTAACCACGATATTCAAGTCGTTGCAATCCTTTGATAAGGATAGGATAAGCCGTTCGGCTGCCAATATATCCAACAATTCCGCACATATAAAAAACTTCTCTTGGTTGTTATTTTGGGTGGTGGGATATAACTAAACAGTCATTATATCTTTTTCTTTTGCAGCATACATTTCGTCAATCTTTTTGATGTTGGCGTCGTGTATTTTTTGTGCTTGGTCTTCAGCGTCTTTCTGAGCATCTTCAGCCAAGCCATCTTTCTTCATCTTCTTAAATTCTTCAATAGCGTCGCGGCGGAGGTTGCGCACAGCAATGCGAGCATTTTCGCAAGTAGCTTTGGCCTGCTTAGCAAGGTCTCGACGACGTTCTTCAGTAAGTGGTGGCACCAAGATACGTATCATTTCGCCATTGTTATCGGGGTTCATGCCCAAGTTGGCTGCCATTATAGCGCGTTCGATGGCAGGTATCATGCTCTTTTCCCATGGACGAATAGCAATAGTGCGAGGGTCAGGAACGTTGATGTTTGCCACTTGCGACAAAGGTGTTGCGGTACCAAAATAATCAACTTTCACATCATCGAGCACCTTCGGATTGGCTTTGCCAGCTCTAATTTTACCCAATTCGTAGTCAAGGTGGTCAATAGCCTTTTTCATCTGATCTTTGGTGTCTTCAAGCACCAATTCTACCTCTTCTTGCATAGTATGTTATTTTTTTTCGTTCGCAAAGATAAATAAATTATAGGGGTATTTTATTAATTCTGTTTTTTTATCAATCATCTTTGCACGGCTCTTTCATTTAAAAACATTTCTTAATTGGTTTTGCTCAATCATCTTCGGGCATTTCCGCAAGATTCAACGATGATTGAACGAAGTAGAGAAGAAAAGCATTTTTTCAAATAAAAGTACCACTTTTTAGCACTCCACTCTCCTCTGTTACTTGCATTTCACACTCTGCACCCATTAGTAATGGTGTGTTTACCTCCTGAGCATGACCTGCTGGGAAGCCAGTCCATACCGGATATGAATATTCAGCTACAGCATCGGCTATTATCTCTGTGGCGTTTTTGCCAAAGGGCGTTGCGCCATCTTTCATGCCAGTAAATTGTCCTAATATCAATCCGCTAAGTTGTGCCAAAAAGCCCGAATATTTTAGGTTTTGTATCATTCGGTCGATGTGATAGTTATACTCTGACAGATCTTCTAAAAAGAGTATTTTACCTTGCGGATTGATGTCGGCAGGAGTGCTCCGAAGCGAATATATTATTGACAAATTGCCACCTGTGAGTATACCTTTAGCTCGCCCTACCCTACTATACGCCAATGGCTTACCACTTACTTCATACTCTCCACTTGTGAGCACTTGCATCATCAGCTCTACGTCTGGATTGTGCATGCCGTGTTGGGCTATGTGCTTCAGCATCGGACCGTGCACTGATGCTATGCCATTTTGGCTAAGAACCGAATGCAACGCTGTTATGTCGCTAAAGCCCACAATCCATTTGTTGCAAGCTTGCCACACGTTGCTATTTATGTGTTGCAAGGTGCGTACTGCGCCGTAGCCACCGCGAGCGCATATTATGGCTTTTATGTCGGGGCGAAGAATGGCTTGCTCAAGGTCGGCTGCACGTTGGACATCGGTAGCGGAGAATACGCTTGTAGAGTAGCCTTCGACGTGGGGCATCACCTCTACGTTGTAGCCTTCAGCTCTGATGAGTGCTATTGATTGATGTAATAAATCTGGGGCTAATGTGCCCGATGGCGAAACAATGGCAATATTATCGCCTTTGCGAAGCGGATTGGGAAGGTGTATACTCATTCTGTCTGTTTGCCTATATAGTTGGCTATCATTGTTTTAAAATTATCTTTAGATATTGGCATCGAAATTATAACTTCAGCGCCTGCTTGCATAATAGCATCGTGGTCGATAGCGACGCCTCCGTTGGCAATAACTATCACTTTGTGATCTATGCCATAGTTATGGAGCGACGATACTACTACGGCTATTGAGTCGCCAAATAGCTGCTGGTCGACAATGGTAAGCATTGGCTTTTTTTCGAGCCACAACGACATAAATATATGTTCTTTCTCCAAAAGCAAATCATATTCGCTCAAGGCATACGACACAAATTGTATTATCTCGTTGTTGCTACTCAGCAGCATAATTTTATTGGTAGGCTTTGGCTGTATCTGAGGCTTGTGCATTGTGTGCAAGTGAGGCAAATACAACCTGAAGTGCGAGCCTATACCTTCTGTTGAAAACACCTCTATGCGACCGCCCATATCGTGCGCCAAACCTTGACATATCGAAAGTCCTAAGCCTGTGCCAGTTGAGAACACATCAAGTTTGAAGTATGGCTTGAATATATCCTCCAATTTGTCGGCCGGAATGCCACAGCCACTATCAATGACGTTGAATATCAATTCATCGCCATTTACACCAAAGTATATTTCTACTCTGCCAGCAACGGTAAACTTAAACGCATTGCTCACAAAGTTGCTCAATATTCTCTTTAGTTGTACTGCATCGCAATATGATTTGATATTTTTTTCGGCACAAGTGCATACAAATTCTATTTTTGAATGCGATACGTTGTTATATTCTTCATATACTTCGTTGACCAATGCATCTATGCTCACCTCCTGATAGTTGTACTCCATTGTGCCCGATGTTATTTTCGAAAGGTCGATAATATCGCCTATAGCATTGAGCAATAGGTCGTTGTTGGTTCTGACGAGGTTGGCATATAGCTTTAGTTCATCACTGTCGGTGCTTTGTGCTATGATGTCAGAGAAGCCAACAATGGCGTTGAGCGGTGTGCGTATCTCATGGTTCATATTATCAAGAAACTGCGACTTGAGCATATCGGCTGCTTCGGCTCTGAACTTAGCGTCTATCAGCATTTTTTCGTTTTCTTTGGCTTGCGTTACATCTATCGAAATGCCTATTATAACCTCATCGGAGCGCACAAATTGCACTTTGATATAGTGCGTCATGCCATCATCGTGAGTTGCACGCAGTTCATACTGAAACGAATCGATATCGCCCACAAATATACGCCCCAATAGCGAGCCATACACTTCAAGGTCTTCGTTGTTCACACGCACCAGTAGCGACAAGTTGCGCATGTAGGGTGCATCAGGTTTTACGCCCAAGTTGATATTCCATTGTTCTGACACATAGCCGTTTTTGGTGTCAGAAAACCAGCAGATACCCATTTTGGCAAATTTGCCTATTTCAAGAAAATATCGTTGAAATATGCTTATTTGCTTTGCTTGTCTGACCATTTCGGTGTTGTCAGCAACAGCCACTATGTAGCCTGCAAATTTGTTTTTTTTGTATAGTTTCGACATGCGGTAATTCATGTCGATGGTATCTGTCCGACTGGTTTTATAGTTGACGTTTCTAAAATCGTATGATATTACAAATTGTGCTTTTTCTGCATATTTTATTTCGTTGAGTTGTTGTTCATTAAGATTCGGATGGGATAGTATATTTCTGCCCATTATATTGCGCTTGTTGCCCTCTATGCCATATATCTCTAAGGCTGTATCGTTGACAAATACAAGTTCGCCTTTTTCATTGAAAAACTGTATACCAACGGGCATTTTGTTGTAAATGGTGTTTTGAAAGTCGCGTTCAGCTTTCTCTTCGGCAACACGCAAAACCTCTTCGTTTATGTCGCGCGAGATGCCAACAATGCGGTCGGGCTTGCCATCAACGTCTCTTATCAATACGCCACGCAGTTCGCGCCAGCCCATTATGCCATCTGACAATCCCTTGATGCGAATGCGAATGTTTACAGAATCTGTTTCACCTTTTGTTATCGTATTTGCAGCTTTGTAGAAGCGAGCGAGATCATTTTTGTGTACTATGTCAGAGGCTTTGTGTATGTTGAACTTAGTGTTTAGTTGCTCGTTGTTCTGATAAACACTCATCTCGCCTGTTTCGCTCTTGCAGTTTACTACCCAAGTTATCACCTTGCCGGCTTCACATGCTTGGCACATTATGCGCAGCTGTTCGTGAAGCTTGTCGTGTGTTATTTTATTGTCGATAACCACAGATATTCGAGCTGCTATCATATTGGCAAATTGCACATCTACAGAGCTGAATATCTGTTTTCTTTTACTAAATATTATCATTGCGCCTACTGTACTCTTATCGCCAACCACCAGTGGTGCAATAATCATAGAGCGTATTTTATGTTTGGCTATTTCAGCACGTTCAGCTTGCCACTCTTTACCTATTGGGTTGTTGCTGTCGAAGATGAATGTTTTGCGCATTTGGCAAACATACTGTATTAGCTTAGAGCGTATTTTTCTACCTTCGTTGTTGTGTATCAGCCCATTGACTTTGGTGTATGCCTTTACTTCGTAGCGGTCGTTCGATTCCCATTTTAGTGTTCCGCCCTCGTCCATATCTATTACTCGGCATAATGTGTGCAATATTAGCCTTATGCCATCGGGCAGTTGCGCTTGGCGGTTCATCATGTCGAAGGAGGTGAGCAATGTGTCGAAAGCTTGTGTACTATTGTCAGCGTATAAAGCGTTTATGTTGTCGATATGCTTGTAGCCATTGAGTAGCCGCACTGAACCTATTTGGTGCAAATGTCCATCATTATCAACTGATTCGTATAGTTTATGCACCTCAATCCAGTACATATTATTGTTTATTTGCACTGGTATGGTGTAGCTAGCTTTGACGCTAATATTCTTTACATATTCGGTTCTGAATGACAGCGGTATGTGTCGTATTATTTCACGATACGAAAGTGTCTGAGCAATACCTAATTCTGCAACTATATTGCCTTCAATCATCACATTACAAGCATTTGTATCAGAGTCCCAAAACGAAACTCCATTATTTGCCAAAATGTTGTATATGTTTTTGGATATATTGCTCATAATGTATTTAGTATAGCTTTATGTCTGAAACATTGAAACGTAAAAATAGAACATTTGTTTGCAAAAAACAATTTTATTATGCCTTTGGCACAATTTTTATCCTAAAATTATTCATTAATAAAATGCATTTTTTCTTTCTGCAAGACTAAACAATGATAGAGCGGAGCAAGATAAAAAGAACTCGTTGCTGATGCCACTACGATAATTTTCTTAATGCTCCGTGCCAAAGGCGACAACTGCGAGTTTGAAAATCGGGGCTCCGTGCTTATTGTTGGAGGTAATTTTGGATGGTAAATGAATGAACCATAGTATAATTACAGCTCTACGGCAAAATATTTTTGAAAAAATACGCTTCAACTTATTGCACATTAAAAATTAAGCAGTACCTTTGCACTGCAAATGAGGGATAACCTCGTAAGCATATAAGGATTGCCCTGTAGTATAATGGTAGTACAGAAGATTCTGGTTCTTTTGGCGAGTGTTCGATTCATTCCGGGGCAACAAAATTTGGGGGTATTCTCCAATTTTTTTTGAAACCGACCGAAGAGGTTAGTTTTCAGAAATAGTAGGATTGTTCCATAGTATAATGGCAGTACAGGAGATTTTGGTTCTCTTAGTCGAGGTTCGAATCCTCGTGGAACAACATTTTCCGAAAAAGCATCGAAGCAAAAACTTCGATGCTTTTTTTGTTATTACCCGTTTCGCAAGTAGAAATGCGGCGTATAGGTCAAAAAAGTTGCATTTATAAGTTGAATGCGCGCTATCTTATTTTTGGTTGTTTTTGTTGTAAGTAAGGTGGCAATTTGCTACCTTTGCTCTGAAGTAAGTTGTTTGTACATAGCAATACAAAATTAACTGAAACAAGGCGAGTGTAAAAGTTTTTGCACTCGTTTTTTATATTG
>CAJONN010000056.1 GCA_905235955.1 uncultured Marinilabiliaceae bacterium | reverse complement strand
AGAAAATCGTTTTTAACGCTTCGCTACGATAATTTTCTTAACGCTCCGTGCCAAAGGCGACAACCGCGAGGTGAAAATCGGGTTCCGTGCTAGTTGTTGGAAGCAATTTGTTGGTTATATTTCTTTCGCCCATTCGAGGCTACTTTACTTGCGAAACTTGAGTAATCAACAAATTGCCTTTCAATAATAAGCACGGAACTCGTTTTCATTCGCTAATGAAAAAGCCGTATTTGTGGACTTATTTGCAGAAAATTTCTATTTGCAAAACTTGAGTATTCCACTAAAACAATGTATAAATATAGACTAATTACTATTTTAAAACATAAAAATGTCATATTTTATACTATCTATTGCATTCTGATTATAAGATTTTTGCTATTTCTGATACTAAAAAATTAATTGTTGTTGTAACCATATAGATGTTATTTTTGTATAAATTATGGTTTATTAACACTAAAATTTTTTACTATGAAATTCAATCAACTTTGTATGAGAGTAATCACTTTGTTGTTGGTTGCTTCTCATATATTGTCACTTACAGCATGTGATGATGACGACGATGGAGTATCTGTTGGAGTCGGTTCGGTAGCTGGTATCGTTACTGATGGCAATAGCAATCCGCTCAGTGGCGTTGCTATAAACATTGAAGGCACTGAACTTACAGCTACAACCGATGCCAATGGCGCTTACACATTTAGTGCAGTTTCTAAAGAAAAACATTTGCTAACTTACAAAAAGCAAAGTTATCAGACGATTAGTGTAACCATTACGCCCAAAAGTTTTGTTGGCAACAGTGCTACAGTAAATGCATCGATGGAGTATGCGGCAGCTAGTATTACTGGTATTGTGCTCGATGCAAAAAATGAAAATGCACCACTGAAGGGTGTAGAGGTGAGCATAAGTGAAACACAAAAATCTGAAACCGATGCAGAAGGTAGGTTTACTATTCAAAATTTGCCCATCGATGACTATACGCTCACGTTTAAATATGGCGAATATGACAATATAGTAAAAGTAGTGGCAAGCTCGCTATTTGTAAATGGCGTAGCAACTATTGACGATATTATAATGGGTGGCCGACAGATTTTGCCACATTTGATACTCGACGACATTCTTGAGGGCGACCATTGGTATTATAATGAATATCGTGGCGGACGCAATGCTGAAAGCTATCCGCACTGGGATTGGTCGGTCGACTTCTTGGCTACATTTAGCATCTATGGCGCTTGGGAGGAGCAAAACGAAGGCACTACATTGCAGATAAACAACTCTGATGCTGACCGAAATAACCCTGCTGACCTCGACAATTTCGACTCATTTACATTTGGCATAAAGCACATTACTGCCGACAACCAAATAATGACCATACAATGTCGCACACATAGCACTTCGGCCGACGACCCAACTATATGGGGCGTACAAGTGATTGATCTGAGCGAAGATGATCCGTCAGCCGTGAAGCTTGGCGACAATCGTAGCCTCGACCTTACCGATGGTAGCTACTCGAGCGAAGTGTTTGATCTAAGTGCATACGTGGGCAAAGATATTGCTATTGCTATTGGTACATATCGTGCAAAAACTGGCGACTACTTCAAGCAATTTGTATTGCGTCGCATCGCATTCAACAATGTAGCTGTAGAAAATGGCAACTGGGGCTGGCTACAAGGTACGCCTATCAACGAAGAACTTGAAGGTTGGGCTCTTACGCAAGAGATGGTGCGCTCTACTATGCCACAAAATATCTATGCATTCACTGGTATATCAAATGTTGATGGCAACAGAGACGGCTACGTAGACGCTTACAAGACATGGGGCGAAACCAATCATGTAGCTGCTCGATGGTCGTTTGTACCACTTCATAAAGATACCAATCCGTTTACAGGCGAGGGTTTTGTTATAAAAACTCGTGGCGGCGGAACTCCGGTCAATACAACAGAACCTGAGGCATATTTCTATTCAAAATTCTCTATCGACGATGCTCATAGCAAGCTCGTGCTTCGTTGCCGCAACTTTAGTAGCACCAACTCTACATTCTTCAAGCTCACTGCTATCACCAACAATATGCAAGTGAAGCACATTGCGCCTACCAACGTTGTAGCCAATACATGGGAAAATGCTGCTGATGGCTGCATAAGTTTCATGCATGAAGATGGCAATAAAGGCAATCCAGATGGCTATGCTTCGTTTACTTTTGACCTATCAGAATACAAAGGGCAAGATGTTACATTATGCCTTGGTGTATATAAAGGTACAGAAAACAATGATGAGAATCAGCTTAGCATATATAGCATTACACTCAACTAACAATTTTTTCTTTTTATGACAAAAAAAATATTGTTATCATTTTGGGCCGCAACTATAGGCACATTATGCTTTACAAGTTGTAGTAGCGACTCGTCAGAAGATTCTTCAGCACAAGAAAATACCACAGAGTCTGTAGCCGAAGAGAATCTTGTGAGGGCGGTATCTATGATGGAAGCAGCTATTGAGCATTACTTCACTGGCGGAACTACAAAGCTATTGCGCTATTACAATCCGCTGACCAATGCCAATAAAGACAACGAAGTTGGTAGTGTATGGATGTATACCAGTAGCATAGAGGCTACCAATGCCATATTGCAAGCACTGACCGATATACGTAGCTCTAAACCAGAACTTTATGAGCAGTATTATCAGAAATATGTTAGTCAACTTGCTTGGCTATACGATGGCTTGGAATATTATGCCGGCACATTCACTCATCGGTCATATACGCAAACCAAAGAGTGGACTGTATATGGTGTTGACAGAAGCGAATCGAAAGGCAATGTAAACGTTGGTGGCATAGGCAACGTCTACGACGACCAAGAGTGGCTCATTCACGAACTTGTACACTCATATCAGCTTACTAGCAATAGCAGCTATTTGAGCAAAGCCGAATATCTTACAGACTATGTGCTCGATGGCTGGGACTGCGATGTTGACGCTGAAGGCAACGAGTTTGGTGGCATTACATGGGGGCCGGGTTACGACACTAAACATGCCTGCAGCAATGCTCCAATAATAGCACCACTCGTATGGCTGCATGAGATATACAAGGGGCAACCCGATGTTATCAAATATCGCACCATACAGCCCAACCGCCAACGTGTTGAAGTAGAGAAGAGCAAAGCCGAATATTATCTTGCTTTTGCTGAGAAAATATACAATTGGCAAAAGCGTTATTTGCTCAAAGATGATGGCGTATATAGCGACCTAATGGAAGTTTCTCATCCGTATCAGACCGAAAATGTAGATGGCATAGAATATCGCCAAGGCAACCCCGTAACCAATCAGGCTGGCAGTTCCTACACCTACAATAGCGGTACAATGCTTTCGGGTGGAGCTGAGCTATATCGGGTTACAGGTAATGCTGAGTATTTGACAGATATTCAGCAACTGACATCGGCTACATTTAGCTATTTTGCCCATTTGGGCGAAGCTAAAGATGGCTATTACAGCTATCCGATAGAGGGCTTTAGCCCTTGGTTCAACGATGTGTTACTTACGGGCTACATAAAAACATATAACCAATATAGTGCTGCATCGGCACAAATAGCAACATTCCAACAAAACCTTGACAATGGTTGGACAGTCAAGCAGGGCAACCTCTTGCCAGTCAATCTTTTGGTAGGGTGGGCAAAACAACCTGACCAAAACAATGTTGAGGCACTGTTCACATTTGGCTATATATCAGAATATGCCCAGCTCTCGAGCTATGAACTAAACAAAAATTAATTCCACAAAAGAATTTAACCTATGAATAAAATAAAACTATACCTTCTGACCTTGTTTGCTATGCTCTCTGTAAGTGCTATAGCGCAAGAAACTGAGGTAAAAGGAACGGTTGTCGACGACTTTGGCGAGCCTATTGTAGGTGCCTACATATCTGTTGATGGCACTAAAAATATAACCATTACAGACTCTAATGGTAACTATACCATCAACGCACCTGCCGATGGAACTATTACTATCAACTTTATTGGTATGAAGACGCAAACTGTATCAGTTGATGGTCGATCGGTGGTTGATGTAAGCATGGAATATGATATGAGCGAACTTATGGACATTGTGGTTGTGGGCTATGGCACACAAAAACGAGGTTCGCTCACAGGCGCCATCTCAGCTGTGAAGGGCGATGAAATGGTGCGTACCAAAAATGCCAACCCACAAAATATGCTTACTGGTCGTTTGGCTGGTGTGCGTGTATGGCAAAAGAGTGCCGAGCCGGGTGCGTTCAACAACGCATTTGATATTCGTGGTATGGGCACTCCGCTTGTAGTTATCGATGGCGTGCCTCGCGACATGGCCGACTTCCAACGCATGAATGCCAATGATATCAAAGATATCTCGGTGCTCAAAGACGCATCGGCAGCCATCTATGGTTTGCGTTCGGCCAACGGCGTTATCCTTGTTACTACCAAAAGAGGTGAGGCTGGCGAAACCAAAGTGCAATATCATGGTTCGTACACCATTCAGAAGCCTATGAGCATGCCCGCATTGCTCGATGCCTATAAAACTATGGACCTCTACAACGAACAGGCAAAAAACAATGTGAATGGCGGTTCGGCTGTATACTCTGAAGAGGAATATGAAAAATTTCGCAATGGTACTCGTCGAGAAACTAATTGGAACGACCTTATTTTTGCCAAAACAAGCCCCGAAACCAACCACAACATCACAATATCGGGCGGCAACGAAACGGTGCAATATTTTCTCAGTGGCGGATACCTCTATCAAGAGGGCTTCTTCAAGTCGGGCGACCTCAACTACAGAAAATACAACCTTACGTCGAACACTACAGTTGAGGCATTTACGGGTATGAATGTTTCGGTCAACATTAGCGCTATGACCGACGAACAGAAAAACCCGTATAGCACCTCTACTGACATCATCCGCAACTATTGGCGTCAAGGCGTGCTCTTCCCAGCATACGCTGACGATGCCAACACAATGCTCAACTACGAAGGACTCGACCTTGAAGAAAATACAGTGGCTAAAATGACCTCTGATGTTTCAGGTTATCGAAACTATAAGAAGACTCAGTTTCTAACTTCGGCTACTTTTGAATATGATTTTGGTAAACTCTATGAGCCTCTGGCAGGACTCACTGCCAAGCTGATGCTTAGCTACGACTATCATCGCAACAATAATAGCATCTTCCGCAAAGAGTATTATCTCTACGCCTACGACGCTGAAAACAACACTTATATTCAAAAGGTTTATGGTGAGAGTTCGCCAAGTCGTTTGCGCCGCGAACACTATGATAATAAGCAACGTTTGCGTCAGTTTACACTCAATTATGATCGCAAAATCTATGAGCACAATGTTACAGTTGTGATTGGTGCAGAGTCGCAACGCAAAGAGGGCGACAACTTTAGTGCACAACGCGACTTGGCTTTTGCTTCGCCATACCTCTTCAATGGTGTTGCTGAAGGACAAATAGGCGAAAGCAGTCCGGGTGGCGTTTACGAAGTGAACTACAATGCATATATTGGTCGTTTGAGCTACAAATATGCTGAGCGATATATGGTTGAGGGTCAGTTCCGCTACGATGGTAGTTCGAAGTTTGCCAGCGGACATCGTTGGGGCTTCTTCCCATCAGTTTCAGCTGGTTGGAATGTTTCTGAAGAGTCTTGGTTCAAAAATTCAAGAGTCAATTTCTTCGACCAAGTAAAAGTCAGAGCCAGCTATGGTGAGATGGGCGACGACTCGGGCGCAGGCTACGAATGGCTCACTGGCTACAAATATCCTGACGAAGGTCCGTCGGCCGACCGTGGCTACTACAACGGCTACGCTCCGGGCTACGTTATCGATGGCGCTTTTATATATGCAGCTAAGCCTTTGGCTATTCCAAATGAAGAGATTTCGTGGTTCAAGGCAAAAACATTTAATGTTGGTATCGACATTGATGTATGGAATGGTCTGATTGGTGCTTCGGTCGACTATTTCAACCGCAAAAAAACAGGACTCTATGAGCGCAGTATAGCAGAGTTCCCTACAGTAGTGGGTGCTACAGCTCCGCTTGAAAATGCCAACAGCAGTCGCAACTTTGGTCTTGAAGTTGAGCTACGTCATCACAACACTATTGGCAAAGATTTTGCTTACAATGTGAAAGCCATTGCAACCATCACACGCGAAAAGTTCCTCACAGCCGTGCAAAATGGTCCGTATGCCAACGCCTACGACGAATGGCGCCACGACAACCTCAACAACCGCTTGCAAGGTATTCAGTTTGGCTATGAAGGCAATGGACGATACAACAATTGGGATGAGATTTGGAACGAAACACTCTACCACGACCGCGATGTGTTGCCCGGTGACTACAAATATGAAGACTGGAATGGCGATGGCGAAATCAACTACCTCGATGAGCACCCATTTGCCTACGACCAAACGCCGTGGATGAACTATAGCCTTGGCTTCGATTGCACTTGGCGCAATGTAGACTTTAGTATGTTGTGGCAAGGTTCGGCACTCGGCTCAATGTCATACGAAGAGCCGCTCTATCGCATTTGGGGTAGCAACGGTGGTGGTGCACTTGAGCAATATTGGGATCGTTGGCATCCGGTTGATCCCAACGCTGACCCTTACGACCCCAACACAGAGTGGGAGAGTGGCTACTACGCTTACACCGGTCGTTATCCGTTTGCTAACTCAGATTTCAACCGCGTAAGCACTGCCTATTTGCGCCTCAAGCAGATAGAACTTGGCTACACCATACCCAAATGGGAACTATTACCCAATGTTAAGGCACGTGTATATGCCAACGCCTACAACTTGCTCACCATCACCAACGTTAAGTTTGTTGACCCTGAGCACCCAAGCGATGACCTTGGTCGACTCTATCCGCTCAATCGCACATTTACTTTTGGTCTGCAACTCTCTTTCTAACAATATAATATATTGATAATATGAAAAAGATTTTTTCGTTGATAGTCGCATCGTTCGCATTAGCATCGTGTGCTGATTTGGATGTGCCGTCAAACAACATAGTAACTTCTGAACAACTACTTTCAGATCAGTCTGGCATCGACATATATATGGCGCGCCTCTATAGCCGCATGCCCTACGAAGACTTCAAATATAATGGCAAATGGGGCTACACTTACAACAGTTGGCTCGTAAGTATTGGCGTTGAAGGTACAGGCGAATGCCTCGACCGCGACGATATTTGCCGCGCTTTTGTTGGCGAAGATACGCCTTATTGGGGAATGGCTTTTGAGCAACTGCGCGAGATAAATTATTTGCTCGAAACATTGCCACAATATAGTGGTAATTATCCTGAAGATATTTATAATCACTACATTGGCGAAGCATACTACATACGCGCTATGGTGTTTACGGCTATGGC
This sequence comes from uncultured Marinilabiliaceae bacterium, assembly GCA_905235955.1. Classification (GTDB taxonomy): domain Bacteria; phylum Bacteroidota; class Bacteroidia; order Bacteroidales; family Marinilabiliaceae; genus W3P20-009. The sequence continues at coordinate 2,782 of CAJONN010000056.1, read as the reverse complement.
CAAACGCTTTGGTGGCGTACCTTTGGTAACTAAAGTTGTTCAATATCCGGCAGAAGTAAGCGAGCTTGAAGTGCCACGTGCCTCAGAAGAAGAGACATGGGATCAGGTACTTGCCGACTTCGATGCCGCTATTGAACATCTCTTGCCAATAAGTCCTAAAGTTGGATATGCCAACAAATACAAAGCTTTGGCTTGGAAGTCAGAAGCAATGCTCTATGCAGGTTCGGTGGCTAAATACAATCAAACAGTCAATGGCAACCTTACAGGCATTGGTCAGAAAACAGGTGTGCGCGTAATGGGCTTTGCTCCTGATAGTTGGGAAGCTGCATCTAAGAAGTATTTTACAGAGGCATACAAAGCTGCCAAAGAAGTTGTCAAAAGCAATAAATACGAACTCTATACCAAGAAATTTGCTGAAAACGATGCTCAAGCTCAGTATGAAAACTTGGTAGAAATGTTTTTTGATAATAGCAGCCCAGAGAATATCGATGTGAAAGAATATCTTTCGCCAACAACTGCTCACAGTCTTGAAGCTTTCAACGCACCATTTGTATATCATAGTCCGCTCTCATGCGGCATGTGTCCTACAGCTGACTTCTGCCAACTCTTCGATGGCTTCGACCGCTATGACGATGGCTCTATTCGTGTTACCGATGGCACAAGCAATGACAACGGCAACTACTTGCTCTTCGATGACCCAATGGACTTCTACGCAAATGTTGAGCCTCGCTTGCGTGCTTGGGTTATCTATCCGGGCGACTTCTATCGCGACCGCAATCAGGAGGTGCGCACAGGTACATACGTTGGCGCTACACCTATCGAACCACTATTTAAAAATTATGGCTACGAAACCAAAGACGAAACTTATCAACAACTCGAAGCTTACACCAAAAAGCCTAAAACACTCTACCTGAGCCCACGTCAAGAGAGTAGCCAAGAAATAGTTTCGCTTGGTACCGATGAAGACGGCAAAGAACTTACCATGACAGCTTCGGGTGCCAACGGTCCGTTCTACGACAATGCAGAGTCGTGCCTCACAGGTCTTATGACGCGCAAATATATGAGCTACGACCTCTCGCAAGAGATTGGTGAAGGCAAGTCATATCAAAACTTCATCTTAATGCGCTATGCTGAGGTGCTGCTCAATCTCGCCGAGTCGGCAGTTGAACTCTCGCTCTCTGGCGTAGCTTCGCCCGATGGCGACGACCTCATGGCTCAAGCTACCGAAGCCATAAACAAAATACGTCATCGTGCAGGTGCACCAGAGCTTACTGTTACACTCTCTAACAACGTAGAAGGCAGAGATATAGTGCGTCGCGAACGTCGTAAGGAGCTGGCCTTTGAGCACAAAACAAAGTGGGACTTGCGTCGTTGGCGTGTGCAGCACTATGAAGGCAGAGATGGCTTCTGGGGCGAAAACAGAAACAAAAACACTTATAGCAACAACGAGAAATATTGCTTCAGTGGCATCTATCCGTTCTACTCAACACAGGCTAAAAAATGGTTCTTCGACATTCATTTCCAATTTATTAGCCAAAAAGTCTTTAGCTATTCGGCTCTCGACTATTATTGGGCAATACCCGGCAATGAAGTAGTCAAGAGTAGCTATATTGACCAGCAACCAAACAGATAGTGTAATACAAAAATTAATACTGAAAAATATTATGATTATGAAAAAATATTCATTAGCTCTTGCTCTCGTAGGGTCGTTTGCCATGTCGTCGTGTGCTCTCTTTGAGCTCGACAACTACGATGAACCAGAGGAAACAATACATGGTGCCGTAGTCGATGCCATTACAGGCGACTCAATTCAAACTGACCAAGGCAGCGAAGGTATCAGAGTGCGTATGTTGCAACTCGACTACAATAGCGAAAATATCGATCATAACCCCGATTTCTATTGTATGCCCAATGGCGAATATCGCAATACCAAAGTCTTCAAAGGACTCTACAATGTGCGCGTCGACGGACCATTTGTGCCCATTGTGCGCGAAACTGCAGATGGTGTGCCCATCTCTGACAATTCAAAAGACATAGAGGTGAGTGGCTCTACAGAGTGCGTGTTTGAAGTTACACCATTCCTCAACGTTGAGTTTGTAGAGTATCCTACAGTCTCTTCGGGTCGCATCACAGCTAAGGTGAGAGTAACACGAGGCATCTCGCGCGAAGATTTTCGCAAAGCCATAGAGCCTATGGGTGGTTATGACGAAAGTTTTGCTAACATAACTGATATTCAACTCTTTGTAAGTTATTCATCTACAGTGGGGTTCCGTGCTCGCGACGAACGATGGTCATCAAGCATAGAGTATGAAGGTAACTCGTTTGATGAGCTTTTGGGCGAAACAATTACCATCAAATCGACCAAAGGTGTAGCTATTCCGGCAGGTAGGCATGTGTTTGTGCGTGCTGCAGCTCGTATCAATTACGAGACGCCACGTGCATCGGGCACACGCCGTTGGAACTATAGCAAACCAATGGAAGTTATCATTCCTGAATAAGGGTAATAAGTTTTTTTTGAACATTAAAGGCACTACTATTTTGGTGGTGCCTTTTTTGATGTTTTTACTTAAGTTTCGCAAGTAAAAATGTACTACAAACAAATCCACAAATACGACCTTCCCATTAATTTTACTTTTTATTTGGCTACGCCGAACTTCGTTTCGCTACGCTCAATCATCTTCGAGTCTGTGCCGACAGAAAAAGTAACAAAAAGAACTCGTCGCTGTTGCCACTCCGCTAAAAATTATCTGCGCTACGCTAAACGATTTTAAACTCGCTTCGC
>CAJONN010000055.1 GCA_905235955.1 uncultured Marinilabiliaceae bacterium | reverse complement strand
GCGGAGATAATTTTTAGCGGAGTGGCAACAGCGACGAGTTCTTTTTGTTACTTTTTCTGTCGGCACAGAAAAAGTAAAATTAATGGGAAGGTCGTATATTGGGGACTTGTTTGCAGAACATTTCTACTTGCGAAACTTGAGTAGATTTTGTTGCATTTTCATTGCTGAAAGACTCGGAAGATGATTGAGCAAAGCGAAACAAAGTTCGGCGTAGCCAAATAAGAAAAGTTTTTATATGAAAGAGCCGCGATAGGACACCCCTTTGGCTGATATTAGTTAAATTTGCACTTGAAAAAATATATATGCCTTATGCCCGACAAATTCACTCATCTACACGTCCACTCACACTACTCAATACAAGATGGCATGTCGAAAGTGCCCGATCTTGTTGACAAATGTATGCGCACTGGCATGCATGCTATGGCACTAACCGACCATGGCAATATGTTTGGCATCAAAGAACTGATGGACTATGTGGGCAAAGTGAATGGCGCACCAAAGAAAAAGGTAAAAGAGTGCCAAGAAGAGATTGACAAAGAGACCGACGAAAAGAAGAAAGCCGAGCTACAAGCCAAACTCGAAACGCTAAAAGCTGCTGCCGAAAGCTTCATACCATTCAAACCTATAATCGGCACCGAGGCATATTGTGCACGCCGCACCTTATACGACAAAGATAAAAGCCTAAAAGAGATTTCGGGCGAAACAGGCAAAGAACGCATTGTCGACCGCTCTGGTTGGCACCTTATATTATTAGCCAAAAACAAAAAAGGCTACCAAAGCCTCTGCAAGTTGGCATCAATAGCCTACACTGATGGATTCTACGACCGTCCCAGAATAGACCACAATGTACTCGAGAAATGGCATGAAGGCATCATCTGCTGCTCGGCATGCTTGGGTGGCGAAGTGCCACAATACATCTTGCAAGGCGACATAAAAAAAGCCGAAGAGGCTGTACTATGGTTTAAAAACATTTTTGGCGACGACTACTACCTTGAGCTTCAGCGACATAAAACCGACAAGCCCAATGCTGCTACTGATACCTATATAAAACAAGAGAAGGTAAACAAAGTATTGATAGAGTTTGCTCATAAACACAACATCAAGCTCATTGCTACCAACGATGTTCACTTTGTAGAAGAGGAGCACAGCGAAGCACACGAACGCCTTGTGTGCCTCAGTACCGGTAGGCTTATGAGCGACCCCAACAGAGGCATGGCATATACCAAGCAAGAGTGGCTCAAAACGCCCGAAGAGATGGAAGCCATATTTGCCGACATACCTGAAGCCTTGCAAAACACTCAAGAGATAGCCGACAAAGTTGAGGTGTATGGCATCAATTCTGACCCTATAATGCCAAAATTTCCCATCCCTGAGGAGTTTGGCACCGAAGAGGAATACCGGAAACGCATAACTGAGCAAGAACTTTTTGATGAATTTACGCGCGATGAAAAAGGCAATGTAGTATTATCGCAAGAAGATGCCGAAAAAAAGATAAAAAAACTTGGTGGCTACGAAAAACTCTACCGCATAAAGCTCGAAGCCGACTATCTCAACAAGCTAACATGGGACGGTGCAAAAAAACGCTATGGCGACACCCTTACCGACGAACAACGCGAACGCATCATATTTGAGCTACACATAATGAAGACCATGGGTTTCCCGGGTTACTTCCTCATTGTGCAAGACTACATCAGAGCGGCACGCGAAGAGTTGGGCGTTTCAGTTGGCCCCGGTCGTGGTTCGGCAGCAGGCTCAGTGGTGGCTTATTGCTTGCGAATAACCGACCTCGACCCACTCAAATACGACCTTCTGTTCGAACGTTTCCTCAACCCAGACCGTATCTCACTCCCTGATATCGATGTCGACTTCGACGATGCCGGGCGAGGCAAAGTGCTTGAATGGGTTACACATAAATATGGTGCCGAAAAAGTAGCACACATCATCACCTACGGCACAATGGCTGCCAAAAGTAGCATTGCCGACGTTGGTCGTGTGCAAGACATTCCGCTAAGTGTAGTAAACCAAATAAAAAGCTATATACCTGACGATTTTACCGAAGAACAAGTAAAAGCTGTTGATGGTTCGCTACCAAAGAAAATGCCCAAAGTAACACTTGCCAACTGCTACAAATATGTGCCCGAACTACGCGAAATGCTCAACGGACCTGATAGCAACATCTCGCAAGTGCTAACCTACGCACAACAACTTGAAAATACCAACCGACAAATAGGCATACACGCATGTGGTGTCATCATTGGTGCCGACGACCTTACCAACTTTGCCCCCATCTGCACCATCACCGATAAAGCTACGGGCGACAGTGTTGCCGTAACACAATATGACGGACACGTAGTTGAAAGCGTCGGACTCATCAAGATGGACTTTTTGGGGCTCTCAACCTTGTCGCTCATCAAAGAGGCACTGAAAAACATACACCACACACGTGGCATCGACATCGACATAGACCATATACCCATCGATGACGAAAAAACATATCAGCTCTATGGCGAAGGAAGAACAATAGGCACATTCCAGTTCGAAAGTCCGGGCATGCAAACATATCTGCGCAAACTCAAACCTACGCAGATAACCGACCTCATTGCCATGAACGCACTCTATCGTCCCGGACCAATAGAGTACATACCAACATTCATTGCCCGCAAACTTGGCAAAGAGCCCATCGAATATGACATACCTGTGATGGAAACATACCTGAAAGATACATACGGAGTAACCGTATATCAGGAACAGGTGATGCTCTTGAGCCGACTGCTATCAAACTTTACTCGTGGCGAAGCCGATACACTGCGTAAGGCTATGGGTAAGAAGATATTTGCTATGCTTGCCATCTTGAAACCAAAATTTATTGAAGGTGGCAAGAAAAATGGGCACGACCCAGCCATATTAGAGAAAATATGGAAAGACTGGGAAAAATTTGCATCGTATGCATTCAACAAGTCGCACGCCGCATGCTACGCTTGGGTAGCTTACCAAACTGGCTATCTGAAAGCCAACTACCCAGCAGAATATATGGCTGCCAACCTTACACAAAACAAAAACGACATAACTAAGGTAACTAAGTTTATGGACGAATGTAAGGATATGGGCATCAATGTGAAAGGGCCAAACGTAAATGAATCAGATGTTGACTTCACAGTAAACAAGCAGGGCGATATACTCTTTGGCATGGGCGGAGTAAAAGGCGTAGGCGAAGGACCAGTCAGAGCCATAATAGAGGCTCGCGAAAAAGGCGGACCATTTAAAAATATATACGACTTTATGGAGCGCGTTAGCTTGCAATCGTGCAACCGCAAAGCCATAGAGAGCTTAGCCTTAGCAGGTGCATTTGACTGCCTCAAAGATATTTCGCGCGAACAATTCTTTATGCCCATTGGCGACCGCACCGGAAGCGAAATATTAGTGCAATATGGCAACAACTATCAAGCCGATAAAAACAAAAGCAGCGAGTCGCTCTTTGGCAATATGTTTGAAAACATAGAGATAGCCAAACCCGAACTGCCACAAAACTACGTAAAATGGAGCGACTTAGAGCGTCTCAATAAAGAAAAAGACGTAGTAGGCATCTACCTCTCATCGCATCCGCTCGATATGTATAGCTTTGAGATGAAATACGTCATCAATACCAAAATGTCAGAACTTGCTGACAAAGATAATTTGTCTAACCTCAAAGGTAGGCAAATAATAGCTGGTGGCATTGTTACAGGCATTCGCAACGGCATAAGCCGACAAGGTTCGCCCTATGCTATTGCTACCATCGAAGACAAAGATGGCAAAGGCGAAATACCACTCTTTGGCAACGACTATGGGCAATATGCTTCATTCTTTACACAAAATGCCTACGTAGTAATAATGATGACCGTAGAAGATAAATGGAACAATGGCAAAATGCGCATAAATATCAATAAAATAATCTACATGCAACAATTGCTCAGCAAAAACAAATTCCGCGCACTCACCCTACGCATACCCTCTGAAGCCGTCGACAGCAACCTCATTGAGATGCTCAACCATACATTGATAAAAAATCAGATAGGACACACAGCGGTGCAAGATGCCGAATCAGGACGTTGCGTTGTGCCTGTCAACATTCAGCTCATCGACCACAAGCATCGGAGCAAAGTCAACCTCTTCTCTCGCACACACAGCGTAGAACTTGGTCCTGACATTATGCACCTTGTAGAGCAAACACCAAACATTGAAATGGAGTTGCAATAAAACTCAACAAACCAAAGAATATGAAACTACATCAATCTGTTATATTCATTGTGGCGATAATAGCAATGCTTGCAACATTGTGCGTCATCTTTCCGCAGCCAATGGTGAAGATAGGCGCAGTAAGCTTGCGTTTCCCATCAATAGAAAAAATGACAGACCTCTCATCATCTGACACTTTGCGCACCGCTGAGCAAATGCTTTTGGCTGCCGAAAAAGCCGTTGTTATGCAAAACGTTGATTCAGCAACGCAAGCTCAGGCCGATTCAATGGCATTCTACAAGCTCTTTTTTGCTCAAAGCCCAATGCGCATAGCTTGTCCAAAAGACAACCCCGAATATCTCTTCCCGCTCTTCGAAGCACTCGATAATGCCAAGCAAAAAGGTGTACACATAATGCACTATGGCGACTCGCAAATAGAGGGCGACCGCATATCGGGCTATCTGCGCACCACGCTACAAAAAGAGTTTGGTGGCACCGGTCCGGGTTTCATTCCAGTCTATCAGCCCATATCAGCTATGAACGTGCAACAAACCACTACCGACAGTGTTAGCATGTATTATGCTGGCGGAATGATAGGTGGCAGAGCACAACACAACAGATATGGTGCAATGGCACAAGTAGCACAACTCAATGCTACTGACACACTTGGCATAAGCATCAAGAGCTACAAAGGACACGACATTAGCCAACTAACAATATTTGCGGGCAACATCGACTCGGTTTTTAGCTTTACAGCTGGAGGTAAAGAACTCAAATTTGCTCCAACCCAAAAGATGACAAAGCAAAAAATCGACTACAAAAACAGCGTCAGTAGCATCAATGCACAGATGTATGGCTCAGCAGAAGTATACGGACTTTACCTTTCGGGCAACAATGGCGTGAACGTCAGCAATATACCATTGCGAGGCTCCGACGGTACGTTTTTTAGTCGGATAGAGAGCGATGCATTCAAAAATATGCTCAGTGCCGTCAATACACGCCTCATCATAATGGAGTTTGGTGGCAATGCACTGCCCGTGCTCAACGACACTACAACAGCCGACCGCTGGTGCAAAAGCTTCCGCAAACAGGTGGAACACGTCAGACGCTTAGTGCCCAATGCCTTAGTGCTCGTGATAGGTCCGGCCGACATGTCAGTAAAAACAGAAGGTGAACTACATACACATGCCATGTTGCCCTATCTGACGCAAAAAATGCGCGAAGAGGTTACGGCAGGCGGTGGCGCATTTTGGGATATGTATGCCGTAATGGGTGGCGAACAATCAATGATAGCTTGGGTAAATCACTCGCCAGCATGGGCAGCACCTGACTATATACATTTTACCCGCAAAGGAGCCAACCGTATATCAGAAGTATTGTGCGAAGCCCTAAAAACATACTACGATTATCGCAAATTCTTGCAACAGACGAAAAAAACAAAATGCTCAAAAAAACATTAACCATATTCCTATCAGTTTGGTGCGCATTGGCAAGTTTTGCACAGTCTGAGCTCAACATCGACACGCTCACTATCTTGTCTGACACTGTAAGCATCTACCAAATAGAGCCACGTCCTATGCGTAGCCTTACATTGCCAGAGTGTGCTATGCCTGACTCCAACTTCTTCCGATTGTCCTCGCAAACATCAGCGCAGATGCAAACATTTGTAAACAAAATGGACTCTGTGTTGCTATTTGGCAAAGGACGTGTAAACATATTGCACATGGGCGGTTCGCACGTACAAGCCGATATCTATACACACATCTTTCGTCAAAACATCGACTCGCTCAACGGCGAACTTATGCCACCACGCGGACTCATTTTTCCATATTCAATAGCTCACACCAACAATCCGTCGAACTACAAAGTGCGCTACGGAGGCGAATGGAAAGCCGCGCGCAACGCCCTGAAGCAATACTTCTTGCCACAAGGCGCAAGTGGCATATTGGCATATACAACTGACACTACAGCTTGGTTTCGCATCGACCTCAACCCAGACTCAACAATAAGGTGGACCACCAACAAGCTACACCTCATAGGTCAGTCGACCAGCAACCGATGCACACCAATATTGCAAACCGATGACACAACATTCATAAAGCCAATAATAGAGCCAACTGGCTACCTCTTCAACCTGCCCGAATCCAAAAGCATATTCACCATCAAACTACAATTCGATACATCGGCAGAGCAAAAAACCGACACATTTGTAGTAAACGGATTGCTGATAGACAACGACGAACCGGGCATAGTATATAGCACAATAGGTGTCAATGGTGCATCGGTGCCATCGTATTTGGGGTGTGTCAACTTTGAGCGCGACCTAAACCTCTTCAAGCCCGACCTTGCCATATTTGCCATAGGCATCAACGACGCAACAGCATCAAATTTTACTGATTCGCTCTTTGTTGCCAACTACGATGCCCTACTTACACACATCAGAAACGTATCGCCACAGTGCGCATTCATATTCATTACCAACAACGACTCGTTTAAGCGCATTAGGCGTAGCAAATATACGGTAAACAAAAACGGACTCATAGCACAACATGGATTCTACATGCTTGCTGAAAAATGGAACGCACCCGTTTGGGATCTATTTGAAATAATGGGCGGACTTGGTTCAATGCAAAAATGGCAAAACAATCATCTTGCACAAAAAGATAAAGTACACTTTACACGCGAAGGATATAGCATCATCGGACAACTATTTTTTGATGCATTCCTCAATTATTACCTCAATTACGATATTTTGACCGAACAATGATAACCGATATTCTGCAGAGCATATTTACATTCAACGACAAAGAACCATTACTCTTTACGCAGTTCTATTTTTGGGCATTTTTTGCCGTAGTAATGGCCATCTTATGCCTCATTGGCAATAGGCTACTACTACGCAATGCTTTCCTGTTTGCCGTAAGCCTATTTTTCTATTACAAAACATCAGGCATATTCATAGTTTTGCTACTCTTTGCCATAATAGCCTCATTCATTATTGGGCGCAAAATAGCACAAATGCAAAAAGGTTGGAGGCAAAATGTGGTACTAAGCATTGGTATAGTCATCAACTTAGCTGTGTTGTCGTACTTCAAATATGCCTACTTCATTGCCGATATGCTCAACAATATGTTTGGCATAGAGTTGGAGGTAGTCGACTATTTTGCACTGATAGGCAATAGCATAGCCGGCGACAACTATTTCAGAGCCGACATTATTATGTTGCCCGTAGGCATATCATTTTTCACCTTCCAATGCATCAGCTACCTGATGGATCTGTATAGAGAGAGAATCAGACCCGTAAAAAATATCCTCGACTATGGTTTCTACGTGTCATTTTTTCCACAATTAGTAGCCGGGCCAATAGTGCGAGCCAACGAATTTATTGGTCAACTATACAAGCCATACGCCTTATCGCGCCGACATTTTGGTATAGCTGTGTTTTGGATAATGAACGGATTGGCAAAAAAAATAATCTTGTCAGACTACATAGCAGTAAACTTCATCGACCGCATATTTGCTAACCCCACAATGTATTCAGGCTTTGAAAATCTGACAGCATTGTTTGGCTATTCGTTGCAAGTATATGCTGACTTTTCGGGCTATACCGACATTGCTACTGGCGTAGCTTTGCTTATGGGTTTTTATCTGCCCAAAAACTTCAACTCGCCCTACAAAGCACCCAATGCTGGCAACTTCTGGAAACGTTGGCACATGTCGCTATCGCGCTGGCTGCAAGACTACCTCTACATTTCGATGGGTGGCAACCGCAATGCTTCGTTTGGCACATACGCCGTCATAGCAACCATAGCCGTAGTGGGCACAGTGCTTTCGGGCAACATTTGGGTAGCAGTAATCATCCTAACATTGGCAACAGTGCTTACCATTGCAGTTATTCTTCGCCCCGACAAGAAAAAACTCATCACCACCAATATCAACTCTATGAATACCATGCTCTTAGGTGGCTTGTGGCATGGCGCAAGCTGGAACTTTATGATATGGGGCGGACTAAACGGAATAGGTATGGTAATATTCAAAATGTGGAAACCACTTGGCATATACGTGCGAGTGATAGTAATAGGCATAATCTTTGCTTTATCCTACTGGGCTGCCAACCGCACAAGCCTACCAGTGTGGAACATGGCTGCAGTGTGGATAGGCGCAATAGCAGTGGGCACTACGGTGCGTGCGCTCTACAACCTATGCCGCATACCATTTCAGATGCAATGGGCCGAGCGCGCATGGAGCATTACTCAAACATTTGTCTTCATCACCTTCACACGCCTCTTCTTCCGTTCGGGCTCAAACCTCGACCCAGCCGAAGCCAACGAAATAGCGTGGAATACAGCCAAAGATATGGTGCATCAGATAGGTTCACATTGGAACGTATCACTCATACCTGAAATGACGTTGCACTATGCCAACATATTTGCTTTAATAATAATAGGTATGATAATACATTGGTTGCCAGACCGCACCAAACGCAGATATCGCATCTGGTTTGCGCAAATGCCACTGACGCTAATGGCAATAGTAGTGGTAGCAATAATATTTGTGGTATATCAATTTGTTACTGCCGACTTGCAGAAGTTTATATATTTCCAATTTTAAAAAAATAATAGCCTAAAAATGACACTCGACGAGATAAAACAACCTGTAGCCCAACCAATGAGCAACTTTGAGCCATTCTTTCGCAAACAGCTCAATTCGCCCAATGCACTGCTCACGGTTGTTGTAAACTATCTGCTACGCAAAAAAGGCAAACAGATGCGTCCGATGCTTACATTCCTCGCAGCACAAGCTACAGGCACCATCACTGAAGCTACCTACGCCACTGCTACCCTCATCGAATTGCTACACACCGCAACACTTGTGCACGATGATGTGGTTGATGAAACCTATCAGCGCCGCGGACAGTTTAGTGTCAATGCTATATGGAACTCAAAAGTATCGGTGTTGGTGGGCGACCTCTTTTTGGCTCGCGGATTGCAAACGGCTATGCAAACCAATCAGTTTGAAGTGCTTCGGATTGTAGCTGATGCTGTTGGCGAGATAAGCGAAGGCGAACTTTCGCAAATAGAGCATGCACGCAAACTCGACATTACTGAAGCTACTTACTTTGATGTTATCCGAAAAAAAACAGCTACACTCATAGCTGCATGCACCAAAGCAGGTGCACTCTCGTCGGGGGCAAGTCAAGAACATATTGAAGCTCTCTACAACTATGGGCTCAACCTCGGTATAGCTTTCCAGATACGCGATGACATATTCGACTACGAAAAGAGCTCGCTAATAGGCAAACCATCAGGCAACGACATCAAAGAACGTAAAATAACCTTGCCACTCATCTCTGCGCTACATCAGGCACCAAATGCTGAAAGCAAACAAATGATGCACCTCATAGCTTCACATTACAAAGATGATGCTACAGCACGCCAAGCTACTGAGTTTGTGCACAAATATGGTGGCATAGAATACTCTACCAACATAATGACACAATATGCACTCAAAGCCAAGCAATGCTTAGACTGTGTACCAAGTTCGGCGGCCAAAGAGTCGCTCATAGCCATGGTTGAGTATAATACTACAAGAAAAAAGTAAAATTTTGCACATAAAATTTGCACATAACAAAAACAAGTACTACTTTTGCATCGTCTTAGAAAACAAGACAACAACATAAAATTCTCCAGTGGCTCAGTTGGTTAGAGCGGCGGACTGTTAATCCGTAGGTCGTAGGTTCAAGTCCTACCTGGAGAGCTAAAAAATAGAGCCTTGTATCAGTTCTTGATATGAGGCTTTTTCTTTTTTGTACTTTTGGTTAATAATTAGCTCAAGTTTCGCAAGTGAAAAATGCACAGAAAATAAGCCATGAGAATGGGCGAAAGAAATATAACCAACAAATTGTCTTTCAACAATTAGCACGAAACCCGATTTTCACCTCGCGGTTGTCGCCTTTGGCACGGAGCGTAAAGAAAATTATCGTAGCGAAGCGTTAAAAACGATT
>CAJONN010000054.1 GCA_905235955.1 uncultured Marinilabiliaceae bacterium | reverse complement strand
AAGTGAAGGGCGAAAAGAAGGCGAAGCCATCGGTTTAGAGAAAGGACGTGCCGAAGGACGAGCTGAAGGTAAAGCCGAAGGTGAACGCCAAAAGACTCTTGAAATAGCCAAGAGTATGAAAGCTGATGGTTTGCCATTGGAGGTAATAGTGAAATATACTGGACTGTCAAAAGTTGAAATAGAAAGTATATAATGCGCTGAAAATAAATATGTTAAATCTCTTGAAAGATACAAATAAAATATTAGCAAGCAAGCAAGCAAGCATAATCTCCTAAACAACCTAAGATATACAGCGGAGCTCCGTTCGCGCGCCTTGGCGCGTGGACGGGGCTCCGCTGCGTTTTCCAATCTAATTAACAATTCAAATTTTATGATGAAAATGAGAAAAAGAGTACTCTCATTTCTCCTTGCACTTGCAGCAAGTGTGGGAGCTATGGCCGATGATGTGCCGAGCATTACCGTGGAGTATGTCGCCACGGGTACGCCCCATTACATTCAGGCTATTAACGCTATTGGATACATTGAGTTTGATAACAATCAAAATGCTATCCTTCATTTCAACAATGCTTCGTTGCCTACCAAAAATTTGGGCAAATTGTCGTCTATCGACAAAATCATCTTTACTGGTGATAAGAGTAAACCCAATGAGGTGGTTGCTATTAGCACAACGCATACGGTGAGCGTCTATCCCAATCCGACAGCCAACCACATACATATTGACGGTTTGGCTGAGGGCGAGGCGGTACATATCTTTTCCACCGATGGTCGCCTTGTGCTTTCTGGGGCAGAGGCTGATTACGACCTTGGTGCACTGCCCAAAGGTGTCTATTTGCTTCAAGTGGGCGTTGAAGTAGTGAAAATTATCAAAAAATAAATCAATATGAAGAAAATCTTACTTTCTGCCATAGCCTTCATTGGTTTGGGTATGGCAGCAATTGAGGCCGATGCTCAGTTTTTTGTGATGAAAAATGGTGTTATTGTCTATTCTGAACTTAATAGCACGCCAGATTCCGTTTTGTTTCGTGAGCCTATCGTGTCATACGTTCAGACTGTTGATGGGCATGAGGCTGTAGATCTCGGTCTGCCAAGTGGTACTCTGTGGGCAACGTATAATATTGGTGCTCAAAGCCCTACAGATAAAGGCAATTACTATGCTTGGGGCGAGATTGAACCCAAACAGACATACGATTGGACTACATACAAATTTTCTGACGCAAAAGACCCTGACGATTGGACGAGCATTACCAAATATACTTGGATGGACGCAGACAAAAATGGTAGTTGGTATGATGGCGATACCTTTGTGGGCGATAAAAAACGCGAGCTTGATGATGCCGATGATGTGGCTGTGCAAAAGTGGGGCGGTAAGTGGAGAATGCCAACTATAGCACAATTTTACGAGTTGTTGGACAATTGCCCGGCTGAATGGACAGACTCGTACAAAGGAACTAATGTGAGCGGAACGGTTTTCTATAAGAAGGTTGACGGAAAAACGGGGTACGATGTTTTCACCGATGTACATATCTTTTTGCCCGCTGTTGGTAATAATATTTATGATTTTTATGATAGGCGTGCAAATTGTTGGACACGTACGCTCTATACAAGAAAATCTTGTCAGGCGTATGTTTTGCCTGATAGGAATAGGGAGAGTATGTATTGTGTTTCATATTCTCGTAGCAATGGTCTCCCTGTGCGTGCCGTTTATTCTGAGGTAGATAGCCAGACCTCGCAAGGTGGTAGCACAGGCGGAGAAGATGTTGAATCATCAGGTGTAATAGTTGGAACTCTTGCAGGCCATAGCATTCTGACCTACGAGGAGTTGAGAACCGTTTATGGCTCGTTTGACAAAGCTGAAGGCTTTAGCGAAAATGCTACATTGAAGTACGACCCTATTAACCCAAAAATTCTTTATATCTGCTACGATGGCGGTGATAGAGGTATAGAGTATCTTGACTTTGAGAAAGAAGAATACCATCAGCTTATGAACAAAGATGCATTTGGCACAGATCGTCTGCGCGATATTGCCTTCAGCCTTGATGGTAAATATATGATTGTGGATGTTGACCGTTGGGATAACGAAACTAAATCGCCGAGCCTCTTTATACTTAAGCGCAATGATGAAGGTACATTCGAAGGCGCTACACCTCAAATACTTGCAAGCTTCAAACAGTGTAATACAGTAGCAGTGCATCCCGTAAATGGCGAGGTATATTTCAATAGTTTTAGCAATGGTCAGCTTTTCCGTTTGGAATTGGACGATTATATCAATGCAATAAAGGAAAATGGTAAAATAGATAGAAATAAGTGGGATGGATATCAGCATGATGAAGAGGATGAGTATACTAAAGGCTTCCATGAGATTTTCCAGCTCCCAGATAATGACAATGAATATCGCCTCTGCATACATCCTTCGGGCAATTATGCATACATCCTTGTAATCAATAAGCACTACATTTTGCGCACCGACTATGACTAAGAAAGAATTTAAGCAGCCATATACCTTTGCAGGTGCCAGATATCAGGATGACTTCAAAGATGGTGTAGGACAAAATGCTCGTTTCAAACAACCATATTATGGTGTGTTTGTAAAGAATCCTGAATACGAAAAGCAAGGTTTCAAAGATGTCTATGACTTCTACATTACCGACCGTGTAAACTTCTGTATCCGCAAACTTACTCCTGATGGCGTTGTTAGTACTATTGCTGGCCGTGCAAGCTACGACGATGGAGACCTTTGGGGTTCCGAAGATGGCGATGCACTTAATGAGGCTCGTTTTCGCGATGTTACAGGTATTGCCTACGATGAAGATAAGGATATTATCTATGTGGTTGACCAGTACAATCAGCGCGTTCGCACAATATCTCCTGTCGCAAATAAATAATAGCTGCGTAATAACATAAAGTCGTGCCAAAACTTATCCCCCGAAGTAGCTTTTTATGCCGCTTCGGGGGATGATTATGTTGGGAGGTAATATCACGGCTCTTTTGTTCAACCATCAAATTATTTCCAACAATTAGCACGAACTACTATTTTTACACTCGCGGCTGTCGCCTTTGACACGAAGCGTAAAGAAATTTAGTGGAATGGCATTAGCAGCGAGTTCTTTTTGTTACTTTTTTCTGGCGGAAAGACCCGAAGATGATTGAGCGTAGCCAAATAAGAAAAGTTTTTAAATGAAAGAGCCATGATGAAAGAGTGATGATAACCAATAACTAATAATTAATCATTATCTTTGCACCGCCTTTTTATGGCCTATTGGCATTTTGTAGTTGCCAATGAGTAAAATACCATTATAAAAAGATGAAAAAATTCACCGAATACAAGGGTTTAGACCTCTCACAGGTCGGCAAAGATGTTCTGAGCAAATGGAACACAGAAAATACTTTTGAGAAAAGCCTCAAAGAGCGTGAGGGGCATCCTCAGTTTGTCTTCTTCGATGGACCACCATCGGCCAACGGCACTCCGGGCATTCACCACGTAATGGCTCGCACCATAAAGGATTGCTTCTGTCGGTACAAAACACAAAAGGGCTTCTATGTCAAGCGCAAAGCTGGCTGGGACACTCACGGCTTACCTGTTGAACTCGGTGTAGAAAAGATGCTTGGTATCACAAAAGAGGATATTGGCAAAAAAATATCAGTTGACGGATACAACAGTGCTTGCCGCAAAGAGGTGATGAAATATATTGATCTGTGGACCGACCTTACCCACAAAATGGGCTATTGGATCGACATGGACGACCCCTACATCACTTACGACAACCGATACATCGAAACACTTTGGTACTTGCTCAAGCAACTCTACAACAAGAAGTTGCTCTACAAAGGCTACACCATACAACCCTATTCGCCAGCTGCTGGCACCGGACTTAGTACCCACGAACTCAATCAGCCCGGTTGCTATCGCGATGTGAAAGACACTACACTTACAGCACAATTTAAGGTAGTGAAAAACCAAAAGAGTCAGTTTCTCTTCGATGGTGCACATACTCAAGTATACTTCCTTGCATGGACAACAACTCCGTGGACACTACCCTCAAACACAGCACTTTGCGTTGGCGAAAAGATAGTATATAATCGCATCGACACATTCAACCCATACACTGCCGAGCCCGTAACCATTGTTATGGCAAAAGACCTCGTGGCAAGCTATTTTAGCAAAGAAGGTGAAGAGTTGCCACTCACATTTGCTTTGGGCGACAAAAAAGTACCTTATCGCATCACGGGTGAATATACTGGCAAACAACTCATAGGTATCAACTACGAGCAACTTATGCCATTGCTCAAGCCTGCTGGCAAAGCCTTTGAAGTAATAAGTGGCGACTACGTTACAACAGCCGACGGTACGGGCATTGTACACATTGCGCCAAACTTTGGTGCCGACGATGCCAAAGTGGCAAAAAACTATGGCATCTGCGCGCTTATGGTTACCGACAAAGATGGCAAAGAGATGCCTATTGTTGACAAACGCGGACGCTTTGCATTGCTCACCGACCTCGATGAAAACTATGTAAAAAACTTCGTCAACATTGACGCATACAAAGAGTTTGAAGGTAGGTTTGTGAAGAATGCTTACGATGAGACACTCACAGCCGACGATGCTACACTCGATATAGATATTTCAGTAAAACTGAAAAAAGAGAACAAAGCCTTCAAAGTTGAAAAACATGTTCACTCATATCCACATTGTTGGCGTACTGATAAACCCGTCTTGTACTATCCACTCGATTCTTGGTTTATCCGCACAACGGCATTGCGCGAACGCATGATAGAACTCAACAACACTATACGTTGGAAACCACAATCGACAGGTAGCGGACGCTTTGGTAACTGGCTCGAAAACCTGCAAGATTGGAACCTTTCGCGCTCACGCTATTGGGGTACACCACTGCCTATTTGGCGCACTGAAGACGGCAAAGAAGAGATCTGTATAGGTTCTATGGCAGAACTTATCAGTGAAATAGAAAAAGCCGTAAGTGCTGGCGTGATGACTGAAAATCCGTACAAAAACTTCAAAGTAGGCGATATGTCAGCAGCAAACTACGACCCTAAAAACATCGACCTACACCGCCCCTACATCGACAACGTTGTGCTTGTGTCAGCAAGCGGCAAACCTATGCGCCGTGAGCCCGACCTCATCGACGTTTGGTTCGACTCTGGAGCTATGCCATACGCTCAGTATCACTATCCATTTGAACACAAAGACGACCTGCCATTCCCTGCCGACTTCATTGCTGAAGGCGTCGACCAAACACGTGGCTGGTTCTTTACCCTCCATGCCATTGCAACAATGTGCTTTGACAATGTTGCATTCAAAAACGTAATATCAAATGGTCTTGTTCTTGACAAAAACGGCAACAAAATGTCAAAAAGACTTGGCAATGCCGTCAATCCATTTGAAGTTATCGAACAATATGGTGCCGATGCTGTGCGCTGGTATATGATAACCAATTCGCAGCCTTGGGACAATCTCAAATTTGATGTTGCTGGAGTTGATGAAGTAAAACGCAAATTCTTTGGTACACTCTACAACACATACTCATTCTTCGCCCTCTATGCCAACATCGATGGCTTCACTGGCAACGAACCAATTGTGCCAATAGAAAAACGTCCAGAAATCGACCGCTGGATTATTTCATTGCTCAATAGCCTCGTAGCCGAAGTAACTGATGCCTATGAAAACTATGAGCCTACACGTGCCGGCCGAGCCATACAAGACTTTGTGATGGAAAATCTCTCAAACTGGTATGTGCGTCTCAACCGCAAACGTTTCTGGGGAGGTGAGAAAAACGAAGACAAAATAGCAGCGTATCAAACACTCTATGAATGCCTCGAAAAAGTGGCAATAATGAGCGCACCTATTGCACCATTCATCACTGACCGCATCTTTACCGACCTCAATGCTACATCAGGCTTGCACACCGAGGCAACCGTACACCTCGCACACTTCCCTGAAGCCAATACCTCGCTCATCGACAAAGAACTTGAAGAGCGCATGTACTACGCACAAAGCCTTTCGTCAATGGTTTTGGCATTGCGCCGAAAGGTAAACCTCAAAGTGCGTCAGCCACTGAGCAAATTGATGGTACCCGTGCTTGACGACAACTTCCAAAAGCAGATAGAAACCGTCAAAAACCTCATTCTCACTGAAGTAAACGTAAAGAGCATCGAGTTCCTTACCGATACCGATGGCGTTTTGGTGAAGAAGATAAAAGCCAACTTCAAAACACTTGGCAAGCGCTACGGCAAGCTCATGAAACAACTTGCAGCACAAATAAGTCAGCTTTCATCGCACGATATTGCAACATTTGAACGCAATGGTTCGTTTACATTAAATGTTGGTGGCGAAGAGGTAAACCTCACGCTTGACGATGTAGAGATAACATCAGAAGATATACCGGGCTGGCTCGTAGCCAACGAAGGTAAGCTAACTGTAGCACTCGACATACAAGTAACACCAGAATTGCGTGAAGAGGGCATAGCCCGTGAGTTTGTCAACCGCATACAAAATCTGCGCAAAGACTCAGGCTTCGACGTTACTGACAAAATAATTGTAAGCATAGCTCCACACGATGCTATCAACAGTGCCATTGAACACTTTGGCAGCTACATTGGTCAGCAAACACTGGCAGTAGAGGTGAAAATAGCAGACGGACTAAGTGAGCAAAATGCTACTAAAGTTGACATCGACGACGAAATAACAACATTCGTTGCCGTGCAAAAGGTATAAAAATATACATATAATATTTAGGCGATGTGCCGAACCACTGTACATCGCCTACTTATCAAATTATCGAAAAAAGGTCGAACCAAAAAAACTCAATCCTATGGCAGAAAAAGTACGTTATTCAGATGAAGAGCTTCAGGAGTTTAAAGAACTGATACTCAATAAGCTCGAACTCGCACAACGCGACTTCGAGGTGTTCAATGCCGCAATAACTCACAATGGTGAAAACGGCACGCAAGACACTTCGCCTACATTTCATGCACTCGAAGATGGTAGCGAAGACTTGAGCAAAGAAGAGGCAGGCCGATTGGCAGCTCGCCAACTTAAGTTTATCAACAACCTCAAAGCTGCACTTGTTCGTATAGAAAACAAAACATACGGAATATGCAGAGAAACAGGTAAGTTGATACCAAAAGAGCGCCTCATGGCAGTACCGCATGCTACACTTAGCATCGAAGCAAAAAATAAACAATAAAAGCTGACTTCAGAGAAAACAATAAAAGCTCCCACTCCAATATACACCAATGACAAAAAATGCAAAAATAGCCATAGGCGTTGTTGCCATAGTGCTAATTATTGATCAGATAATCAAAATATGGGTAAAAACCACAATGCACCTTGGCGAAGAGTTCAACGTGATAGGCAATTGGTTTATCATACACTTTGTAGAAAACAACGGTATGGCATTTGGCATGGAAATGGGCGGAAGCATTGGTAAACTATTACTCTCGGCATTCAGAATAATAGCCGTATGTGCCATAGGTTGGTACTTAGCCAAACTATGTAAGCGTCAGAGCGATACAATGCTTGTAGTATGCATAGCATTGGTACTTGCCGGAGCCTTGGGCAATATTGTAGACTCAGTATTTTATGGCGTTATCTTCAACTCAAGCATAGGGCAAGTAGCATCAATCTTTCCACCCGATGGTGGATATGGCACATGGTTGCACGGTCGGGTAGTTGATATGTTTTACTTTCCGCTCATCGAAGGACGCTTTCCTGATTGGTTGCCATTGTGGGGCGGTGAGTCATTTGTCTTCTTCAGACCAGTATTCAACTTTGCCGATGCAGCCATATCAGTTGGCATAGCATTGCTACTCCTCTTTCAGCGCGAAACGTTGAGCAAAGATTTGAGTAGTAGCGAAGAGTGAGAATTTTGAGTTTTAAAATTAACACAGAATACGTTTTTATCAAGCGTCTCAAGTTTTAAACAAAAGAACGATAGCTGACAGATGAAAAAAATACAAAATATTTATCAAATAAGTATTTAATACTTGTTTTATCATCTATTTTGTATAATTTTGCCATCGAAAAATACATTACAAGCACATTGTAGGGGACTTTTCAATCAAGGTCCCCCTTTTTGTTTGTAAAAAATAAAGTCTTCTGAAGCCTCAAAAATGATAAAAGCAGCAGACATAGAAAACGTAGTACGCCAACGCACCGATGCTGATGGCGTGTTCATTGTAGAGCTCACCGTGAGCACCGACAATGTGATAAGACTTGTAGTGGACCACAAGCAAGGCATCAGCATCGACTATTGCGCCGAGCTTACTCACCTCATTGAAAACAACTTCGACCGCAACATTGAAGACTACGAACTCGAAGTGTCATCGGCCGGAATAGGTTGCGAACTCAAGGTGCTTGGGCAGTTTGAAAAGAACCTTGGCAACGAAGTAGAAGTAACCTATCCTAATGGTTCGCACAAAAACGGCATACTCACGGCTGCTGACGAAGGCGGATTTGAAGTAGACATAGACGAACGCATACAAGTAGAAGGACAAAAGAAAAAACAACTTGTAACCAACCACTACCGCTATGCCTATACCGACGTCAAAACAGTGAAAGATATTGTCAGATTTAAATAACGCAAAAAAGAAAAATATCAAAATAATCATATCCTAAAAAAACGAGATATGGAAAAGATAAACTTAGTAGACACATTTGCCGAATTTAAGGAGCTGAAAAACATCGATCGTGCTACCCTTATTCGCATATTGGAAGATGCCTTCAGAAGCATCCTTGTCAAAACATACGGCACCGACAAGAACTACAACGTCATCATCAACACAGACAAAGGCGACTGCGAAATATGGCGCAACCGCACAGTAGTAGAAGATGGTAAAGTAGAAGATCCAAACCAGCAGATAGCACTATCTGATGCAAAAAAAATAGACACCGACTTTGAAATAGGCGAAGATGTGAGCGAAGCTGTGCCAATGAAAGACTTTGGTCGACGCGCCATACTTAGCCTTCGTCAACAGTTGGCAGGCTGCATAATGGAGCTTGAAAAAGACAACATCTATCAACTCTACAAAGACCGAATCGGACAAATAGTTGTAGGCGAAGTTTATCAGGTTTGGAAACGCGAAGTACTCGTTCGCGATGAAGATGGCAATGACCTCATATTGCCCAAAAACGAACAAATACCATCAGACTTCTTCCGCAAAGGCGACACACTGCGCGCCGTAGTAGTGAGAGTTGAGATAAAAAACAACAATCCGCTCATCATCCTTTCACGCACATCGCCCATATTCCTCGAACGCTTGTTTGAAAGCGAAGTGCCAGAAATATTTGACGGACTTATTACCATAAAGAAGATAGTTCGTATGCCGGGCGAACGTGCCAAAGTAGCCGTAGAATCATACGATGACCGCATCGACCCTGTTGGCGCATGTGTGGGTATGAAAGGTACACGCATACACAGCATTGTACGCGAATTGCGCAACGAAAACATCGACGTAATCAACTACACCAACAACATCAAACTCTACATACAACGCGCACTCAACCCCGCCAGAATAAACTCAATACAAACCAACGACGAACTCAAAAAAGCCGACGTATATCTTGATGCCGACCAAGTATCGCTCGCCATTGGCAAAGGAGGTTGCAACATCAAACTTGCCATACAGCTATGCGGATATGACATCGACGTCTTCCGTGAACAAGCCGAGGCTGAAGAAGACGTACAGCTCGAAGAGTTTACTGACGAAATAGATAGCTGGATCATCGACGTGCTGAAAGAGATAGGTTGCGACACAGCCAAATCAGTCATCGAACTTGGTCGTGACGAACTCTTGCGCCGCACCGACCTCGAAGAAGAGACTATCGACGATGTCTTGGCAATACTTAAGGCCGAATTCGAATGATACCGTCAGCGCAAATTAGTCACCACTGAACAACGCATTTTGGAGGTGACACACATTGTTTAACTGAGTAAAAGAAAGTAAATAATATGGCAGAAGGAAAAAGAATAAGCAAGTTGGTCAGTGAATTGGGCGTAGGCGTAAATACGCTAGTTAAATTCCTGAACGAGCAAGGTTACAACGAAGATGTCACCCCAAATACAAAAGTTCCAGACGAATACTGCGCACTTATCGAACAACATTTTTCTACCGATAAGAACATCAAAACACAATCGGAGAAAATAGGCGAAGAGCAAAAACATAAGCAGAAAAAAGAAACCGTAAGCATAGACCCTTCAGACGAAGTTGAACTCGTTTCACCTGACGTTTTGAAAGCGCCAAAAATTGTGGGTAAGATCGACCTCAATGCCAAAAAACAGAGCAAACCATCCGAACCACAAAAAGTGGAACAACCAAAGTCTGCCGAGCCAGCTCCCAAACCTGCACCTGCTCCTAAAGAGGAGGTGGCTAAGCTCGAGCCTAAAGTAGTAGCCCAAGCTCCAGCTCCCGCACCAACTAAAGTAGAGCCCGAACCAAAGCCTAAATTTGAGTCCGAACCTGACGATGAACCAATAGAAGAAGATCAGCCCGATGTGTTTAAGCTCAAACAACACAAACTTACTGGTCCGACTGTTATTGGCAAAATAGACCTTCCAATAGAACGCAACGAAGGTTATAGCAATAGGAAGAACGACAAGAAAAAACGTCAGCGCATTCAGAAAGAAAACGAACGCGTCGACATTTCCTCGCCCAACACCATAAAGCAAGTCAACAATGCTATCAATCGAGATAAGCAGAAGAAAAATAAGCAGCAAAACAATGCGCAAGGTGGCAAAGACAACGACTTGCAAGGTAAGCAGAATGGCAACAACCAACAGGGGAATGCTAAGCAAGGTGGCAAAGATAAGAAAAACAAACGTCCGCATCGTCAGGAAGTAAACGAAGAAGACGTTCAGAAAGAGATAAAAGAGACCTTGGCTCGCCTTACTGCCAAAGGAGCTAAGAGCCAGCACTCAAAACACCGTCGCGACAAACGCGAGGAGATGAGCCAACGCCGTGCCGAAGAGGAAGAACGCTTGGAGGCCGAGAAAAAGATACTGAAGGTAACCGAATTTGTTACAGCCAACGAATTGGCAACAATGATGGGAGTGCCTGTCAATCAGGTTATTGGCACATTCATGTCGCTCGGCACATTGGTGTCAATCAACCAACGCCTCGATGCTGAATCAATGGCAATAGTGGCCGAAGAGTTTGGCTATCAGGTTGAATTTGTGAGCGTTGAAGTCGCATCGAGCGTAGAAGACGAAGTTGACGATGAAGCAGACCTCGAAGAACGCCCACCAATAGTTACCGTGATGGGTCACGTAGACCATGGTAAAACATCGCTCTTGGACTACATTCGCAACACCAACGTCATCAGCGGTGAAGCAGGTGGTATCACACAACACATTGGTGCCTACAACGTTAAGCTTGACAATGGCAGACACATCACATTCCTCGATACTCCGGGTCACGAAGCATTTACCGCAATGCGTGCTCGTGGTGCACAAGTTACCGACGTAGCTATCATCATAGTAGCCGCCGACGATAGCGTCATGCCACAGACGGTTGAAGCTATCAACCACGCAGCAGCAGCCAACGTGCCTATTATTTTTGCCATAAACAAAATAGATAAACCTGGTGCCAACCCAGATAAAATACGCGAAGCACTTGCCAATATGAACTACCTTGTAGAAGAATGGGGTGGCAAATATCAGTGCCAAGAAATATCGGCAAAGAAAGGTATCAATGTTGACAAATTGCTCGACAAGGTTTTGCTCGAAGCTGATTTGCTCGAACTCAAAGCCAACCCAAATCGTTCAGCCATAGGCAACGTCATTGAGTCGTCGCTCGACAAAGGTAGAGGCTATGTAGCCACATTGCTCGTAAGCAACGGTACACTCAAGGTGGGCGATATGGTTGTTTGCGGTTCGAACTATGGCAGAGTAAAAGCTATGTTCAACGAACGCAATCAGAAAGTAGAGAAAGCTGCACCATCAGAGCCTGTATTGGTTTTGGGATTGAACGGAGCTCCGCAGGCTGGTGAGAAGTTCAATGTTTTTGCTGACGAAAAAGAGGCAAAAGAGATAGCCAACAAGCGCGATCAGTTGCAACGCGAATTTGCTATGCGCGCCAAGCCACACATCACACTCGACGAAATTGGTCGTCGATTGGCTATTGGCAACTTCCAGAAACTCAACGTCATTGTCAAAGGCGATGTTGATGGTTCAGTGGAGGCACTTACCGATTCTATCATCAAGTTGTCGACCGAAGAGATACAAGTTGACGTTATCCACCATGGTGTAGGTCAGATTTCAGAAGCCGACATAATGTTGGCAACCGCATCAGATGCCATTGTAGTGGGCTTCCAAGTACGTCCGTCAGCCGCAGCACGCAAATTGGCTGAGCGCGAAAAGATTGATATACGCCTCTACTCTATCATCTACGATGCAATAGAGGAACTCAAGTCGGCAATGGAAGGTATGCTTTCGCCAGAAATACGCGAGCAAATAACGGGCAATGTAGAGGTGCGCGAAACTTTCAAAATATCGAAAGTGGGCACCATTGCAGGTTGCTTTGTCAACGAAGGCAAAGTCAAGAGCAAGTCGAAGGTGCGCGTCATACGCGATGGTATAGTGGTATACACTGGCGAACTTGGCTCACTCAAGCGCTTCAAAGACGACGCCAAAGAGGTTGCTGCAGGCTTAGACTGCGGTTTGTCAGTAGCCAACTATAACGACATTCAGGTAGGCGACATCTTGGAGGCTTACGAAGAGATAGAAGTTACGCGTACACTGAAGTAAAGACTCATTATTTTCATTCTATGCACATAATAAA
Source organism: uncultured Marinilabiliaceae bacterium (assembly GCA_905235955.1). Classification (GTDB taxonomy): domain Bacteria; phylum Bacteroidota; class Bacteroidia; order Bacteroidales; family Marinilabiliaceae; genus W3P20-009. The sequence goes on along the minus strand of CAJONN010000054.1, from coordinate 208 downwards.
GGTCTGCTACCATCAAAAGTGGCAGACCTTTATATTAGCAAGTGAAAAACGCACAGAAAATAAGCCATGAATGGGCGAAAGGAGTATAATCAACAAATTGCCTTCCAAAAATTAGCACGGAACCCGATTTTCACCTCGCGGTTGTCGCCTTTGGCACGGAGCGTAAAGAAAATTATCGTAGCGAAGCGTTAAAAACGATTTTCTGTTT
>CAJONN010000053.1 GCA_905235955.1 uncultured Marinilabiliaceae bacterium | reverse complement strand
TAACTCGCTTCGCTCAAACAGAAAATCGTTTTTAACGCTTCGCTACAATAATTTTCTTAACGCTCCGTGCCAAAGGCGACAACCGCGAGGTGAAAATCGGGTTCCGTGCATATTGTTGAAAGACATTTTTTGTTGTATTCCTTTCGCCACTTCGGGGCTACTTTACTTGCGAAACTTAAGTCATTTAAAAACTTGTAGCTTTTTCAAATTTGATTTCAAAGTACCCCCTTACAATTTTTTTACATGTAAAATATGCTATTGTCCATCCTACCAAAAATATAAACATAAATGTTATAAAACTCAACTTTCCCACTTGAATTATAAAGAACAATGGCAGTATTAACAACATGCTATATCCCATAGCAGCAGGGCTAGCTATATTTTTAGCAGTTGTATAGATATCAAAAACTTCACGCATGGCAAACTTGTTTGCATATTTGGCTATTTCGTATTTATCGTATCTCAGACTACGCATATGATAATAATTCTTTTTGCCATTCTTTAGTTCAAAAACTAACACCATAGAGCTCTTACCCCAAATATCGAAGTAGCAAGACATTGTATCTTCCCAACTTGTCTCTTGTTTTTCTGATTTTATGCCTTTAGCATCTATCGTCATAAGTTCGTCGTTTTTTACGCTGATAATTAACAATGTGAATCCACAAGAAATTACATAACTGCCATAAAGCACCAATACGACATCAATAGTTACTTCTAGTATAGCTATTAGCGGTATCGTAATTATGTTCAATACAACAAACAATATGATAACACCTTTCTTATCCTTTTGCTTGTTGTTGCGTATTTCAATTATGCTATTTTCGTTCATAGTTTTTTCTTCAATAACTGAGTAAAATTATAAAAATTTTCAGCACCGCCGCCATGAGTTTTATACCATTTTTTATCTCTGAATAGTCAGCACCGCCAAATAAAAAATAACGAAAAAGTTGTATAACGCCGCCGAATGCATTAATTTTGACTTTAAAAGAATCACAATATATATATGGGTGAAGAAAAAAAGTCGAAGTGGCGACAACGCTTGTGCCTGACAGTGATGGTCGACAAGTCATTTGAAGAGATATTTTCATTCAGATTCAACATTGTATCGTTATTGTTTGTAGTTGGAGCTATGATTATTTTGCTCATAGCTTGTGTTACTACATTGATAGCATTCACTGGCTTGCGCGAATATATTCCGGGCTATCCGACGGGGCAAGAACGTTCTATGATAATAACCAATATGCAACGTGCCGACTCACTTATGCTCGAGGTAAAACTGCGCGATGCTTTGCTTACAAGTATGCGCCAAGTGATATCTGGCGAACTGCCTGCATCGGCTTTCAAAACAGACTCGGTGCGCGAAGAGTTCAAGACACAACACAAGATATCTATCTCGTCGCAAATGTCAGAGGCTGATAGCTTATTCAGGAAAGAGGTAGAGGAGGCCGAACGCTACAATGTTAGCGAGAAGCAAAATACTACTGACACACAGTTGGAGATGACCTATTTCTATCCACCAGCCAAAGGCATCATCTCAGCTAAGTTTGGCGACTCGAACGAGCACTATGGTGTTGATATAGTGGCAGCTGAAGGCACTCGAGTATCGTCAATATTAGACGGCACAATAGTTTTTGCGGAATGGACTGTAAGCACTGGATATGTGGTGCAAATACAGCACGACAACCAGATTATTTCTGTATACAAACACAATAGCAAACTGCTCAAGCGTGCAGGTATGCGTGTGAAAGCTGGCGAGGCGATAGCGCTCACGGGCAACTCTGGCGAATTGTCGACCGGACCACATTTGCACTTTGAGCTTTGGTATTCGGGCGTTCCGCTCAACCCTGAAGATTATATTTTGTTTGAATAATTATATCTATATTATTAATAATGAAACATTTAGCAATACTTGGCTCTACAGGTTCAATAGGCACACAAGCCCTCGATGTAGTCAAGATGCACCCCGATATATTTGTTGTAGATGTTTTGGTAGCAGGCAACAATGTTGACCTCTTGGCAAAACAAGCACTTGAATTCAGTCCAAAACTTGTTGTTATTGGTAACGAAACAAAATACGACGAGCTCAAAAACAGACTCAAAAACAGCAATATAGCAATAGCCGCAGGAGCCAATGCCGTATGCGAGGCTGCTGCATATAGCAGTTGCGACACTGTAGTTGTAGCACTTGTAGGCTTTAGCGGTTTGCGCCCAACAAAATGTGCAATAGATGCTGGCAAAACTATAGCGTTGGCAAACAAAGAGACACTTGTGGTGGCAGGTGAATATATTATGAATAGCGCTAAAGAGAAAGGTGTAAGCATTTTGCCAGTAGACTCTGAACACTCAGCCATATTCCAATGCCTCAATGGTGAGCGCCACTTGACACCAGCGCAAATAATACTCACCGCTTCGGGCGGACCATTTAGAGGGCGCACACGTGCTGAACTTGAAAACGTCACACCAGCTGCTGCGCTCAAACACCCCAATTGGAGTATGGGCGCAAAGGTTACAATAGACTCAGCATCGATGATGAACAAAGGCTTGGAATCAATAGAGGCGCGTTGGCTTTTCGACGTAAGCCCAGAAAAGATAGGCATAGTAGTTCATCCGCAGTCGATAGTGCATTCGCTCGTAGAATTTTCTGACGGCTCACTCAAAGCACAAATAGGTGTACCAGATATGCGCTTGCCCATACAATATGCACTCACATATCCAGACCGAATAGAGTCGCCAGTGGCAAAATTTAGCTTTGTACAACACCCCAATTGGACATTTGAAGAGCCTGACAGAGAGGTATTTCGGAACCTAAACATAGCATTTGACGCTATGCATATAGGTGGCACCGCTCCATGTGCTATGAATGGTGCCAACGAAGTAGCTGTAGCTGAATTTTTGAAAGGCAATGTAGGATTTTTGCAAATGCCCGATGTGATAGAACAAACAATGGCCGAAACCACATTCATACAATCGCCTTCGTTTGACGACTACTTTGACATTGATGCCGAAGCAAAACAAATTGCAACGAAAATCATATACAAAATGAAAAAATAAACGTATACACGCGCATATATGCCGAAGCTGAGAGCTTATATAATATCATTTATCTTTGCAGCTACTGCCAATTGGGTATCGATCAGCGCCCAAAACAACATTGCCCCCAAAGATATTGCAACCGAATACCTTTCGGTGTGCAATATGGATCATTATACAATAGACAATGGACTGACAAGCAACTACATATCGTGTATAGAGGAGGACGAAAACGGCATACTTTGGATAGGCACCAACGATGGCATCAACACCTTCGACGGCTATGTGTTTAAAAACTACATATCAGAAAAAGATGACACAAGTGCCGTGTGGGGCAAAGACATAAGCTCAATAAAAAGTTCGGGCAGATATATATATGCGGCAATGCGCAATGGCGGACTAATACACCTTGACCTTTACAATGGCAAATTTCAGAACACACCAATAGACGACTCGCCAAGCAACCTAACCGAATACAACAGCGCATATAGCATCTACACATTGGGCGACTACATATATGTAGCCTACCCCAACATAGTGCTGAAAATAGACAAAAACAACGGTGAGCAAAGCAAAATAGTACTTGCACCACGCAAACAGCACATAGGTGCAAAAACAGACTATATGCACATAGAGGCAATGCCAAACGACAAGTATATAGTACTGCTACTAAACAAAACAACATTTACCCTACTCGACATAGATACAGAAAAGACCAAAACAATACAAAACACCAAGGGCAACATCAACGACATCTGTGCAGCAACTGACAGTACCATATATTTGGCCACATCAGTAGGACTATTCTCATACAACATCAACACACAACAATTTAGCCAAGAGCCAATACTAAAAGGCGAGCCAGTACAACGCATCATAAGAGACTACAACTCAAACTTTTGGATAGCATACGCCAATAATCACCTTGCCAAGTGGATACCATCAAAGCAAAAGATAAGAGAGGTACAAAACCTACAATTCTACCTCGACCCACATAGTGTGGTAAACAATATGTATGAAGATGAGAATCAAATACTTTGGCTTGCCACAAGCAATGCTGGCTTGATAAAACTTGACATGAAGCGCCCCAAAATACGCAACATCAACATAGCGCAACCCAACATACCACTAAACTACGAAACATACGACATATATGCTTGCAAGAGCAGAGAAGTGTGGGCAGCATGCGGGGCTGATGGAGTGCTAAAAATAGACACTTATAACCGAACATCAGAACACATACAAGTACCACAACGCAACGTACACTCAATCTACGTAAGACGAAATGGCGATGTGCTTTTTGGCACCACACAAGGTGCGCTCATATACAAACCCAAAACTCAAACACCATTCACTCCCATAGAGATAACCGACTCAATAATAGCTTCGCTCGGCGGACAATGCATAATAAACTTTATGAGCGAAGACTGCCTTGGCAATATATGGTTTGCCACACAAGTAGGCCTATACAAATACAACGGTGTAAAAACAGTGCGCTACCCCAGCGCCTCGCACGGCATAGAAAACGTCAACGTAGTATATGCTGATGTTGACGGACGTATATGGTCAGGTACAGAGAGCGGCTCATTTGTAATGGAAGTAGGCGACAGCATATTTGTTGACCTCAAAGAACTTGGCACATTCAACAACACCACATCGTTTGAAGACTATGGCAAAATGATATTGATAAGCACAATATCAGGCATTTGGATATACAACAAAGAGACACAAACTATAAATCAGGCACCATTCAACAACCAGCTAAGCAACACTATGGTATATGACATAGTGAGCAACACCAATGGCGACATTTGGCTAAGCACCAACCGTGGCGTAGGCTACGTAAAAGTTGGCTCAGAACATATATATATGTTCAACCATCACGACGGACTGACACGCATGGGCAACGACTGCCACCAGTTTGCCAGATACCAACAACAACTATACGTTGGCAATGCTACCAATCTGAACTACATTCAGATGGACAAAATACAGCTCAACGATGTGCGACCCAATGCCTTTGTTAGCAACATAACCTACGGACAATCAGGCAAAGAGACATCGGCCAGCACAATTAGCGACACACTCTTCAGAGTAAAATACTTGTTGCGAGCCTCATTGCGCATAGAAATAGCCTCATCAGACTTTACACTACCATCGCGCAACGAATTTTTATATCGAATCAACGACGACGAATGGACACCGCTAACCGACCGCAACAGCATAATAATATCTGGTCCGCTACCTGACATATACCGAGTTGAAGTGCGAGCCAGCAATAGCGACAAAGTTTGGACCGACACCACTCGTGTATTCTACATCGACATAGTGCCCCCACTATGGTTTAGCAACACAGCCATAGTATTCTACATCATACTAATATTGGTAAGTATATGGTTCCTTATTGACATACGCTTCCGCACCATCAACAAACACATGAAGCAGATAGAGAACGAAGCACGCGCCAAAAAACTGGTAGAGGCACAACGCAACCGACTTGCCAAGCTACACAAAGACCAAGAAGACAGCATCAAATATGCCAAACGAATACAAGAGTCGCTCATGCCACCAATCAGTGGCTTTGAGAAATTATTCGACAAAATATTTGTATACTATATGCCTCGCGACATAGTGAGCGGCGACTTCTACAGCATCTATCATCGCGACGACAAAACATTCATCATCTCAGCCGATTGTACAGGTCATGGTGTGCCCGGCGCATTCATATCAATAGTAGGAATAGACCACCTCTACAACATCATAATGCGCCAAAAAATAGACGACGCAGGCACCATACTCACGTACCTACATAGAGACATACACAGCACACTCATCAAACGCAAAAACAACGAAGAGTTCAACGAAGGTATGGACATGACACTATGCGTAATACATCACAAAGAGAAAAAAATAAACTTTGCCGGTGCCATGAACGACCTATACATCATACGCGACAACGACATACTCACCTACCATGGCGACAGACACTCAATAGGCACAAACAATATATTGACCGACAACACCGACATAAAATATAATAGCCAAATGATAGAGTGCTGCAATGGCGACATGTTCTACATGTTCTCTGACGGATATGTAGACCAATTTGGCGGACCAGAACACAAAAAATTCAAACATCGCAGGCTCAAACAGCTACTACTCTACATACACAAACTGCCAGCCAACGACCAAAAGAGCCAGCTCAACAGGCGAATGCAAGAGTGGAAAGGTGCCAACGACCAAACCGACGACATATCAGTTATCGGCTTTGAACCTTGGGCATAATATTTATTATTAATAAAGAAAAAATAACAACACACATATACACACAACGATGAAAAAACTAATATCGCTAATATACCTCATTGGAACATGGACCTATTCAGTGGGCGTAAAAATAGCATCGCTCTTCAACGAAAAAGCCTCACAACTTAGCAAAGGACGCAAACAAACTTGGCAAAAGTTGCAAAACTACGACAATAGCCAAAAATGCGTTTGGATACATGCAGCCTCACTTGGCGAATTTGAGCAAGGCAGACCAATAATTGAAGCCATCAAAGAAAAATATCCAAACAAAAAAATAGTACTCACATTCTATTCGCCATCAGGCTACGAAGTGAGAAAAAACTATGCCATGGCCGACCTCGTTTGCTATCTACCTGCCGACGGACCATCAAACGCACGCCGATTTATTGAAGCCATAAACCCCGAAGTAGCTATATTTGTAAAATACGAATTTTGGCATTTCTTCCTCAAAACACTCAAAAAACACAACATACCAACCTATGGTGTGTCAGTCATCTTCCGCTACCAACAAGCCTTCTTTAAATGGTATGGCGAGTGGTTTAGAGATATGCTACACGTATTCCGCCACATCTACATACAAGATACAGCATCGGCAACACTGCTCGACAGCATTGGCATAAGCAACTACACCGTAGCAGGCGACACCCGATTTGACCGCGTAAGAAAAATAGCCGAAGCATCGGCCAACGTAGACATAGCAAGGCGTTTTGCTATAGGCGCACAAACTATAATGGTAGCAGGTAGTTCGTGGGAACCCGATGAAGACGTATACCTACCATACTTCCTCAATGCCAACAGCCAAAAACAAGGTCGACTAAAACTCATTGTAGCCACACATGAAGTAGATCGTAGCCGTGTAGAAAAATTGCAAGCTCGAATTGGTGCACAAAGTTTCTTCTATACCAATCCGCCCGCCGACCCAGAAAACTACCAAGTAATGATAGTTGACACCATCGGACTACTCTCAGCCATATATAAATATGGACAAATAGCCTACATAGGAGGTGGATTTGGCAAAGGCATACACAACACACTTGAAGCAGCCACCTACGGCATACCAGTCATCTTCGGACCAAACCACAAAAAATTCAAAGAAGCAGTAGACCTAATAAACTGTGGTGCAGGATATTGCGTGAGAACACAAGCCGACTTTGAGCAAATAATAACCACACTACGCTCCGACGAGCAAAAGCTAAAACAAGCTGGCATAGCTGCCGACAACTACGTAAAGAGCATGTGTGGCGCTACCGACATGGTGATGCACGACATATTTTGAGCTCCACCAAAAACACAAAAAAAATGAAGCCAATATTGCACATACTTTCAGCCATAGCACTTGTTGCAACACTCAATAGTTGCAACAACATATACAAATTTGAGCTCGAAAACATAGTAAGAGCCGAATGCGAAAAATGCCCGATGCCTATCAACGAAGGTATGATGCAAACCAAAGTAGAGCTAACCGACACTTGCGTGCTCTTTACGATAGAATATGACGAAAACCTATATCAAGCCAACTACGTAGATGGGAAAGCAAGCAGCATAAAACAAACAATGCTAAACAACATCAACGTAAGCAGCATCGACATGAGAAGCTATCTCAACGAACTCGCCAGCAACGCCAAAAATTGCCGGCTACCACTGATTTGGCTATACAAAAGCTCTCGGACACACAAAGAAACAATAGTAAAAATAGAACCAGAAGAAATAGCAAACTAAAATAACAATAAAACCTTTAACCTTAATTTTAAAACATTATGAAAAAGTATTTAGCAGAAATGGTGGGCACTATGGTGCTCGTCTTGATGGGATGTGGCGTGGCAGTAAGCTTGGGTTGTAACCCTACTGAAAACATCCCGGCAGTAGTAGGCACATCGTTGGCATTTGGCTTAGCAGTAGTTGCTATGGCATACACAATTGGTGGCATCAGCGGTTGCCATATCAACCCAGCCATCACACTTGGTGCACTATTGTCAGGTAGGATAAGTGCTAAAGATAGCGTATTGTATATGGCATTTCAGCTGATAGGCGCATTCCTTGGCTCTGCCATACTCTATGCACTCACATCCAATGTCGATGGTCTTAGTGGCACAGGTGCCAACGACCTACAAGCAGGTGTAAACGCAACAGGCGGTTTGCTGGCCGAAATATTCTTCACATTCGTATTTGTATTGGTAGTGCTTGGCACAACTGACGAGAAGAAAGGCGCAGGCAACCTTGCTGGCTTGGCTATTGGCTTGAGCCTCGTATTGGTTCACCTCGTTTGCATACGCTATACAGGCACATCAGTAAACCCCGCTCGCTCAATAGCTCCTGCCATATTCCAAGGTGGCACAGCACTCAACAACTTGTGGATATTCATAGTAGGTCCGTTTATTGGTGGCGCATTGGCTGCAGTTGTTTGGAAAATAATTGGTAGCGACTGCTGCTGCGGTGAAAAACAATAACAATATGCAATAAACATAAAAACAGACCATACGACACATTGCCGTATGGTCTGTTTTTTATTTCAAATGCCGTTGTAGTACCTTGCTCACAAAGAGACCAAATACTACGTCGTAATAAAAAAGAAAATAGGACATAGGTTGAGAAAAAAATAGTTGCAAATGGCTTAACAAAACCATCATAACAATCGTAATTTGTTTGAAAAATACTTTTTAAATAGATATTTGTTAATTATATTTGCAAACGAATATATAAAGTGTGTAATTTTAAACAAATAAAATAAACTATGGATATCAATTCACTCGAAATATTTTCATCGTTCATAGTGCTATTTGCAGTAATAGACATGCTCGGATCGATGCCAATTGTAGTATCTTTGCGCGAAAAAGGCATAGAAATTTCGCCACTCAAAACAACATTGGCAGCTTTTGTAATACTGATGCTCTTTATGTTTTTGGGCGAAGCACTATTGTCGCTTTTTGGTGTCGACCTGAAATCGTTTTCAGTGGCAGGCGCAATAGTATTGTTCATCATAGGGCTTGAGATGGTATGCGGACTTGAGATATTCAAGCAAGACTCACCTGCAGGCGTATCGTCGCTCGTGCCATTAGCATTTCCGCTTTTGGCTGGTCCGGGCACATTTACTGCACTGCTGTCGATGCGAGCTGAATATTCTACCATAAACATAACTATTGGACTAATTCTCAATATGATATGGGTTTACACCCTACTCAGCTCTACCAAACTGATGGCGCGACTGATGGGCGCAGGCGGACTATATGTGCTAAAGAAATTTTTTGGCATAATAGTATTAGCTATGGCTATCAAGCTATTTACAAGCAACTTAGCCATACTAATAGAACAAGTAGGACATTAACAAAAATATGGCAAAACAAAAAAAATATTACGTTGTTTGGAACGGCAGAGAAGAAGGTGTATACGACAATTGGGACGATGCTAAAGCTCAAATAACCGACTTCTCAGGCGCACGCTACAAATCATTTTCAACAAAAGAAGAGGCAGAAAAAGCGTATGAAGCAGGCGCGCCAGCAATCAAATTCAACCGCTCCAAAGCCAATATGCCCACCACCGACAAACCCCTCGAACGTAGCATAGCCGTAGACGCAGCATGCGCTCACAACCCGGGCAAAATGGAATATAGAGGCGTATCGTTGTGGGACAACAAAGAGATATTTCACCTGAAATTTGACTTTGGCACAAACAACATAGGCGAATTTTTGGCAATAGTACATGCCTTAGCACTGCTCAAGCAACACAACACACCAGACATTACTATATACAGCGACTCGCTAACAGCCATATCTTGGGTAAAAAAGAAAAAATGCAACACCAAGCTTGAGCAAACACCACGCACCGTAGAGCTACTCACATTAGTATATCGGGCCGAAAAATGGCTTGCCGAAAACACATATACCACCCCCATAGTAAAATGGCCTACCGAAATATGGGGCGAGATACCCGCCGACTTTGGCAGAAAACAACAATAAAACTTCTGCACTATTTCCAACATCCACAGGGAATATAGCTATGTGCAAAAATTGATATACTCAAGTTTCGCAAGTGAAAAATGCACAGAAAATAAGCTATGAGAATGGGCGAAAAGAATATACCCAACATATTAATTTCCAACAATTAGCACGGAACCCGATTTTCACCTCGCGGTTGTCGCCTTTGGCACGGAGCGTCAAGAAAATTATCGTAGCGAAGCGTTAAAAACGATTTTCTGTTTGAGCGAAGCGAGTTAAAATCGTTTAGCGGAGCGAAGATAATTTTTAGCGGAGTGGC
>CAJONN010000052.1 GCA_905235955.1 uncultured Marinilabiliaceae bacterium | reverse complement strand
TTGCGTTTCAAGCGTCCGTTGAGCAATGCTTTTAAGCGCAAATAACGCACCATTATTTTGCTTAGCCAAATAAAACCTATTACCGACAATGTAGGTGCTAATGGTCCGGGATTGATAGGCTCATCTGTCAGAATTTTTTCTATTGGTTCGGTTGATAAATAGCAGCTATACAACACCATTCCATTGTTGAAAGCATGAGCTATGATGGGGTATACTATGCCTCGCGATTGCAAAAATAGCACTCCGAGCGCAATGCCATAGACTATGCGAGGCAAAAATCCGTATGCATCGATATGTATGACACTGAAGAAGATGGCTGAGAATAGCACTGCAACTGTGGCATTGTGGGTTGTGGCAAATAAACCTCGCAACACTACGCCTCTGAAGAAGAGTTCTTCACACACTGCAGGTAGCAACACTACCACTACTATTGCCACAGCTATGTGCAAAGGTGTGCTTGTGTCGAGCATTTGCACTGTCTGTGCTGTGTTTGAGAAGCTGTAGTCCTGAAGCCACTCTAATTGTGGAAGTAGCAATATTTGCCAATTGAAAAATGTAGCCCAATTTGCTAATACTTCTGTCAAAAGCATCAACATTATGGTCATTATGGTATAGCTAATATCTATTTCCCAACATAAATTAGTTTCAATCCATTGATGTTCAACTATATATACGCCTATCAGTGCGGCTGCACCAAATGTCAACAAACTTGTTGCGCCTTGCAATGTCATCAATACGTTGTAGGGCAACTGATGGCTATAAACACTCTCAAGATGCATAGCTACTGCCGACATGCCTACTGTTAGTAGCATGAGTACTATCATAGCAACTATGACCGAATGTAATTTTGTAGGTTTGGGTGGCTGTTGGTGCACGCTGTGTTGTTGCTATTTTTGTTATTCCTTCTCTATCGAGCCTCGTTTGTCACCAGCATGGCTTGCTACTGTACCATTGAGTAAGCCTTTGTATAAAGCTTCGTCTTCTATAGTTTCTACAGCTTTGAGTATCTCAGGGTCGGTTCTGACGATATATGCTGATGCTCCTCTATGATAATAATACGATGTAAGTATTTCGCTTTCGAGTAGCTTTAGCACATCTTCGCGAGCACTGTTCATATCTTTTTGCAAGTCAGGTTTGAGAGCTACTTGCATTTTGTCGAATAGCTCTTTGTTGCTGTCAAAATATTTGTCGCGTTGTGCAGCGGCAATGAGCTTTTTCAGCTCTTCGTTCGATTCGCTTTTATATGTAAATTTGGGTTGGTCGGCCACAAATTTGCAAAAATCGGCATACTCGGCATCGGTCAGATGAAACTGTGTGGGCGATGCTATGGTTGGATGATTCATACGATAGCGTACCGAATAGCGGAAGATGAGGTCGTTGGCAACAAGTGCATAGATGATGTTTTGTAGTTCATCTTGCTTCACGTGTACATCGGGCGATACGCCGCCACCATCATACACTGTACGTCCGCCTTTGGTGTGGAACTCAGATATTAATGAGTCGGCTACCAAGCCTACAGCACCATCTTTGTTGCGATGCGTATAGTCTATTGCCTGAATGCATCGGCCTGATGGTATGTAATATTTTGCGGTGGTTATTTTCAGTCCGCCATTGTATTCTATAGAGCGAGTGCTCTGTACAAGTCCTTTGCCAAACGAGCGTTGTCCTACAATTACAGCGCGGTCGAGGTCTTGCAATGCGCCTGCTACAATTTCAGCAGCTGAAGCTGAGCGGCGGCTAAGCAACACTACAATAGGTATTTGGGTGTCGATAGGATCTTGTGGGGCTTTGTATGTTTTGTCATACATGCTTATTTTTCCGCGAGTGCTAAGCACGTCGGCACCTTTGGGCACAAAGAGGTTGACTATTTTGATAGCTTCGTCGAGTAAGCCACCCGGGTTGTCGCGCATGTCGAGCACGAGTTTGGTTGCGCCTTGTGTTTTGAGTGCATTGAGTGCGTTTACTATCTCTTTTGAGCAGTCTTGTGTAAAGTTGTTGAAGTCGATATAGCCTGTTTGTGCATCGAGCATGCCGTAGTATGATACGGGGTTGATTTGCACTTTTTCGCGTTTTATCGATTTTTCTATTAGCTTTTTCTCGCCAAGTCGCCACACTTTTACTTTAGCTTCAGTGCCGGGCTCGCCACGCAGGTTGTCGCTTACGTCGCTCACCTTCATATTTTTGGCATCTTTACCATTTATCTCTACTATGTAGTCGCCATTGCGCAGTCCGGCACGGTCGGCTGGCTTGCCTTCGTACACTTCACGAAACATTACATAGCAAGTGTCTGATAATGAAATTATTGAACCTACTCCACCATATTCGCCTGTTGTCATAAACCTAAAGTCGTCCATCTCCTCTTCGGGGATGTAGTTGGTGTAAGGGTCGAGCGACGATAGCATTTCGTCGATGGCTTTTTTGACGAGTTTTTGTGGGTCAGTTTCGTCAACATAGTATGTGTTGAGTTCTTTGAATACCGAATAAAAGATATCAAGATTCTTTATTATTTCAAAATTGCGGTTATCGCCTTTAAAACCAAACAAAATAGTTGAGACAGCACCAAGCAATGCGATGCTTCCGAGTGCGCAAATTTTCTTATTTATTTTCATTTGAATATACCATATAAAAATGATGTGGCAAGTTAATTATAAATTATGAATATGTTTACTTAGTAACGTTAATATTGTTTCTGTCGGCTCTCTTTTTTTTATTTTAATCTGTTGACAATATTGCTTGTGGTGCTAATAAATTCATCGAGTGCTTTGCAACCTGCACCTACTATGGTGTCGCTCGAACCTTCCCACATTTTGTTGCCTTCGCTGATGAATATTATTTTTTCGCCAATAGAAAATACTGAGTTCATGTCGTGAGTGTTCATTATGGTTGTTATGCCATATTCTTTTGTTATTTCGCTTATGAGGTCGTCAATGACGGCAGCTGTTACGGGGTCGAGGCCTGAGTTTGGCTCATCGCAAAACAGATATTTGGGGTTGAGGGCTATGGCGCGAGCTATGGCTACGCGTTTTTGCATACCGCCACTTATCTCTGACGGATACAAATAGTTGGAGTTGACTATGTTGACGCGTTGCAAGCAGAAGTTGGCTCTTTCACGCCGCTCTTCAAAACTCATTTCGGTAAACATTTCGAGCGGAAACATTACGTTTTGTTCTACTGTGAGCGAGTCGAACAATGCCGAGCCCTGAAACAGCATACCTATCTCTTTGCGCAGCTCTTTTTTCTGCTTTTGATTCATACGGGCTATGCTTCTGCCGTCGAACTGTATGTCGCCTTTGTCGATATCATATAGTCCAACGAGCGACTTGAGTAGCACCGTTTTGCCCGATCCACTTTTGCCTATTATCAGATTGGTTTTGCCCGTTTCAAATATGGCATCGATGCTGTGCAATATCTCCCTATCGCCAAACACTTTGACTACTTTTTTGGCTTCAATCATGACAAAAGTATTTGGGTTATTATTAGGTTAAATATCAAAACTACAATGCTGCTCACCACCACTGCGCGTGTGCTCGATTTGCCCACCTCCAATGCTCCACCATGAGTGTAATAGCCACAATATGACGATATTGATGCTATGATAAAGCCAAATATTGTTGACTTGAAGAGCGAATAGGGTATGTAGTGCGGCTTGAGCGAAAAATGTATGCCATATATAAAGTCGTCGGGCGGAACAAGACCTGTATATTTTCCGGCCAAATAGCCACCATATATACCCACCGCAATGCTATATATTACTAATAATGGCACACTTACAATCATTGCTACTATTTTTGGTGCCGATAAATATCCGGCTGAGTTGATACCCATAATGTCGAGCGCATCAATCTGCTCAGTAATGCGCATAGTGCCTATTTCTGACGATATATTGGAACCAACCTTTCCGGCCAAAACCAAACAAATAATTGTAGGCGAAAACTCCAATATGATGCATTCACGCGTAGCAAAAGCTACTGTAAAATTTGGTATAAAAGGATTATCGAGGTTGTTGGCTGTTTGGATGCAAACCACTGCGCCCACAAAGAGCGATATGATGGTTACAATGCCAAGCGAATCAACTCCAACCTTGTCTATCTCTGCTAAAATATTGCGACCAAAAACACGCCATTTCTCTGGGCTTCGGCACACCTGCCTCATGAAGATGCAATACTTGCCTATATGTTCAAAAATCGACAAACCGAACATTTAATCTGCATTTTTGTTGTCAAAAATACGAAAAAGTAATAACTTGGCAAGTCGGAAATCATCTACTTTAGAAGATGAGGTTGCAAAAATACAACTGTATAAAACAACAAAATTGTGCAAAATAGCTGGTATAGAGCAAAAAGAAACTAATGAAAACATATATTAAAACACTGCAAACTCAACTTTTTTATGCCTCAGAATATTAAATTTCTGAGAAGATAATGAAACAAAGCTTAGTAAAAAGAATAAAAAGTAATTAACATTTTTTTTAGTAACCCTATTTCAAGCAATGAACAATAATATATACTGCACCATCATGGCTGGAGGACGAGGCAGTAGGTTATGGCCACTAAGTCAGCCCTCAATGCCAAAGCAGTTTCTCGACCTTGTTGGCTTCGGGCGAACTATGCTTCAGATTACATTTGACCGTTTCCGTCCACTCTGCCAACCTGATCACTTCATAGTTGTTACCAACGAAGAGTATGCTGACATTGTACACCAACAATTGCCCGAAGTGCCACAAAGCAACATCTTATGTGAACCTTTGCGTCGCAATACCGCTGTGTGCATTGCCTTTGCCAACACCATGATAAAGCAGCTCGACCCCGAAGCAATTAATATTGTTACTCCGTCAGATCACCTGATACTCAACAACGATGTCTTTATCGATAGTGTGCGCACCGCCACTGAGTTTGCTACAGGGCGCGATGTGCTTGTTGCTATTGGCATCAAAGCACATAGACCTGAAACAGCTTTTGGCTACATTCAGCTTGGCGAGCCACAAGATAAATATCCGCAACTCTTTAGTGTAAAAACATTTACCGAAAAGCCCAACATAGAGATGGCGCGCATATTCTATGAATGTGGCGAATTTTGTTGGAACTCAGGCGTGTTTGTTTGGACACAAAAAGCCATTGAAACCGCACTTACCAAATACCTGCCCAACGTGCAAAACCAATTTGACCAACTCAACAAATTGCCCATGACTTCATGGACACACGATGTGGTGCAGCACGTTTACGACGAGTGCGACAATATATCAATAGACTACGCTGTGATGGAACGTGCCCAAAACGTATACATAGAGCAAAGCGATGCTTCATGGAGCGACCTTGGCAGCTGGGATGCTATGTATGAAAATGCTCAGCGCGATGATAAGGGCAATGCTGTAACCAGTGGCAGAGCAGTGCTCAAAGAGTCAGCTGGCAACCTCATCAATGTGCCAAACAACAAAGTGTGCATAGTACAAGGACTGAAAAACTATATGGTAGTTGACCACTCCAACGTTCTTCTGATATGCCCATTCGATAAGCGTCATGCAAGTTCGAGCTATGCAGCCGAAATTAGCGCAATGGACTGATATTCTCCTTTATATTCAATAAATTTCTTTACAGAAAGATGCCTCAGTGAAGTGTTCACTGGGGCTTTTTTTCTATCCTGCAGCATAGCTATGCATACCGCCAAGAAGAAAATTAACGCCAAAGTAAGTCATTAGTACAGTAAGAAATGCAATAGTCAAAAACACGTGCAAAGTCATGGGTTTGCGCAGTGCCGGAACCAATGTGCTATGCATAGGTATTGTGTAGATAAGCATCGTAATGAGCGCCCACACCTCTTTAGGGTCCCAACCCCAATAGCGTCCCCACGACTGATTAGCCCAAATGGCCCCAACAAAAATACCAATTGACAAAAAACAAAGTGCTGGATAGAGCAACAACCTACTGACGCTTGCAAGCGCACCAACTTTTTTGTCGGCATGGCTACGAGTGGCGCTAACTACTATGGCTGTCAGCCCATTGAAGAAGGTGAATGATAGCAGCGAATAGGCTATCATGATGGTGCAAACATGAATGCTCAGTAGTGGCGATGCCAAAACAGGCATCAGATTGGTTATTTGCGGATTGCTCTCGCCAAACATCGACACCATCATTGCAAGACCAGCAAGCAACAAACCAAAAGGCACTACAAGAATAAATCGGCGCTGCGCAATAAGGGTGATAACTATGGCACACAAACTCATAAATTGCATTGTTTCGTAGCCATTGGTCATAGGTATATGACCGCTTACAAACCAACGCAAAGTAAATATAACTACTTGATAAACAACTACAATAGCCATAACTACATTGAGTGCAATATTTACTATGCGATGTGGGCGTTGCTCATTGCTCCAACGAATGATGTAGTAGAAAAATGCCACAAAACCAATTGTAGCGAGTGCTATGGCTATTAAGCGTGTAGAACTTAGGCTGTTATAAACCTTTTCAGCTTCAAATTGTGCATCAGATGGCAGCACGTCAGCAGCCTCTTTTATCTGATATTTGCGCATTTTGCCCACAGTATATTTGAAGTTGTCGAAGTTCTTTTCAAAAGCAAGTTCTCCCAAATGGTCGTGCACCTTGCGGATAAATTCATAGCGTTCTGGTTCAATGCCAAGTGGCAACCTATCGTTCTGATGATGCCAAGCTACCTTGCCATTGTTGTCGGCTATCGGAAATATTTTAGTCAGCTGCCCATCAAAAAGCATTCTGAGCAAATTTATCTTTTCGTTGGCATTCTGAATATCTGACGCCCCATCAACATCTTTGCCTGCATAAATATCGTTGAGCTTCTCTTGTAGTTTGTATTCTCCAATATCAAAAAAATCGTTGTACGATGCATAGCTCCCATTTGTACCTACTATTGCAGCAGCAACACCTTTGAGCTTAATACAAGGCTCGTCAATCCAATCGGGCGCAAAGAACATCCAGCCCGTATACACCTGTTCAGCACTTAATCCTTTGTAGGTGGGCTTGCCATAAATTTTTGTAGTAAAAGTGCGTGCCACTGTTTGCAACGGACAAATGCGACCATTGTAGTATGCATACATGTTGCAATACTCTTTAGCCACATCGATAGGCAATGTTTTGGGAGCATCTTCAACCGATGCTAATGCAGTAGTTGGTGCAATAAATAGCAGTGCTACAGCCATTAGCCTTATCTGCCGCCTAAAACCTTCGTTGGGCAATATGAGCACAAGCAGAAACGAAACAAAGAGCAATGCATAGCCTATATACGTAATGCTAATGCCCCACGGGTCGTGCGACACTGAGATGTATGTGCCCTGTCCGTCGTTGTCGAAGCCCGACTGGTAGAACCTATATCCGGCATATTGTGCAATATTGTTCATAGATATAGCTACAGCCTCATTGCCATCAAAGCTCACATTGCTCACATAATCCATTGGCGATGTAGTGCCCGGATATGTTTCGATGCTAAAACTTACAAGCTCGACCTCAAAAGGCATTTCGATATCCTTATTATCAGTAATAAACGTTGAACTTTTCTCGCCCAAACGTAAATGCAAAGAACCACTCTCGCCAAATATGTGAGTGATAAAAGCTCCTGCCAAAATAATGAGCAATGCACTATGCAAACAAAAAACAACAGGGCGTTTTTGCAAGCGTTGACGAAGCATGTAAGCCAAGCCAGCTATAGCCAAAATGCCCCACAAAAGGCAAAAATAGATCGAATTATATATATGTGTCGGAGCATTGATTTTTTCAATTATAGTAGCAGATGCCAATAGCACAACAATTGCGATATAAGCAACAATAACAATAAATTTTAAGATTTTCACGATAGAAATATTTATTATAACAATGCAAAATTATAAAAAAAACAGAAGACCTATTTGAGGAAAAATTACATTTTGTCCATTTTACTCGGCAAAACGACATATCCGACAAAAAATGATTATTTTTGCAAAAACATTTCAGATAAATGAACTTTTTAGATAGAAATGAATTCAACTTTCTGCCAAGCTGTGGATGTTTGGATTATTGTATTAAAAAAGTTTGTTTGGACAGGAATTTTGTGTAAAATTGCAACGGAGTAAAAATATGTAAAGTATGATGAATTTTACAATTGGTCCCGTACAGATGGACGACGAGACGCTGGAAATTGGAAAGCAGCAAATCCCTTATTTCCGTACGCCTGAGTTTTCTGCGTTGATGAAGGAAAATGAAGCCATCCTGTGCCGGCTTTTCGATGCGCCAGAAGGAGCTCGTGTCGTCTTTATGACTGGTTCAGGTACAGCAAGCATGGAAGGTGGTGTTATGAACTTCTTTTCAAGTGGCGACAATGTTCTGGTGGTCAATGGTGGTAGTTTCGGACACCGATTTGTTCAATTGTGCGAAATTCATCAGATTCCGTTCACCGAAATCAAGTTGGATTATGGCAAGCCGTTGACAAAAGAATTGTTGTATCAGTTTGACAATAAGGGATATACTGGCATGATGTTACAGTTGTGCGAGACATCGACAGGTGTTTTGTACAATATGGAGATGATTGGTGATTTCTGCGCCAAGAACGACATGTTTTTGTTTGTGGACGCTGTGAGCGGTTTTATGGCTGACGAATTTTCCATGAAAAAAATGCACGTTAACGCGGCGATAACTGGTTCGCAGAAAGCATTGTCGCTGCCGCCATCGATGAGTTTCACAGTATTGGATTCAAAAGCGCAAAAACGGTGCGCCGAAAACAAGGTAAGGAGCATGTATTTTGATTATTGTGACTACCTCAAAAACGGCGAGCGCGGACAGACTCCTTTTACGCCCGCTGTGTCTACTATCATCATGCTCAATGAAAAGCTTCGCCGGTTGGAGAAGTCTGGCGGCATACGGGTCGCCAACAAGACGGCTAAGGAGCGAGCTGAATATTTCCGCGCAAAAATTAAGCATCTGCCGCTAAAGTTGTTTTCTGCACTCGAAGATTCGTCAAATTGTGTCACTGCCCTCATGCCCACAACCAAGGGTGTAAACGCGCACAGGATTTTCGAGATTATAAAAGACGAGTATGGAATATGGATTTGTCCAAATGGCGGCGACATGGCTGAAAAGGTGTTCCGCGTTGGACATATCGGAAATATTTCAAATGCCGAAATCGACCGGCTTGTGGAAGTTTTTGAAGACTTGGTTAAACGTAAATTGCTCTGAAAATGATAGGAGGAAAGATTGTGGTGTATACGAGCGGCACGTTCGACATGCTGCATGCCAACCATATAAAAATGCTTGAATATGCACGGGCATTGGGCGACATTCTAATTGTGGGTGTAAATACTGACGAGCTTGTGGAGAGTTACAAGAGCCAGCCGATTATTCCGTTTGAGGAGCGCATCGCGCTTATGAAGGCATTGAAATACCCCGACATTGTGATTCCTCAACATTCGCTCGACCATACGGATAAGGTCAAGAAGCTCAATTTTGACATTTTTGTCGTGGGCGACGACTGGACTGGCAAGTATGACTACCTGAAGGAGCATGGGGTGGACGTTGTGTATTTCCCGTATGGCGCGGGAGTTAGTTCCTCCAACCTTAAAAAACGCATCTACGAAAGTTATGAGCAGATGAAGCTAAAGGCAGACAACCATTTTTCAAACGATATTGATGTGAGAAGAAATTAACAAGCGATGACTAACATTTATGACCAAAACCAATTGATTCGCCAAAAGAAAGAATATCACTATGACCTCCGTGAGTTCCAGCTGAGGAGCGTCTGCCTTTTGGAGGCGATTGACAAGGTGTGCAAGGAGCATCACATTCATTATTATATAATAGCCGGCACACTGCTTGGTGCGGTAAGGCATCAAGGTTTTATACCGTGGGACGATGACATGGACATTGCGCTGATGCGTGACGATTATGACCTGCTTATGGAACATGCCTGCGAGTGGCTGCCAGCACCGTTTTCAATTGTCAACTTTAAAAACTGTGAGCATTATCCAAAATATTTTGCTAAGATTGAGGATACGAGTACTACAGTTGTGGAAAGATTATATCTCGGCTATGCAGGTGGCATATATATGGACATCTTTCCGCTTGACAAAGTTCCGGACAACAAATTTAGACGCAACATGCACTTCCGCAGGTTCAATTTCATGCGCAAGCTGCTTTATTTCGTCTACCGTGACCCGTATAAGCATGGTAAAGGAGTAAGGTCGTTGTTGCCGCGTGTAATTCAAAGTCTGTGTACAAAGCAGGGGCTGCACAACCGTTGTGAAAAAATCCTGACAGAATACCGCCATGACCCAAATTGCCACTATGTTATGACGCATGATGATGGTTATAAAGCTTATAAGGCAGAGATTTTTGGCGAGCCGTCGACCCTCACTTTTGAGGGCGTGACAGCTGACGCTCCGAAAGTGCCAGACGGTTTCTTGTCCGTTTTATATGGCAGTGATTATATGCAGTTGCCGCCAGAGGACAAGCGGCGGTCTCATTTCCACGATTACTGTGACTTAAACAAACCATACGCCGAGTTCGATATCAAAACTTTAGTTGACAACGTACAATGAAGATAGTTCTTTTTTGTGAAAACCGTTATGCAGTGGACATTCTCCAACCGCTTGACTACGAAGCTGTCAGGCAAAACCGCCACGAAATTCTGTGGTATGTCCATACGAAGAAGATCAAGCAGTTTCCTTTGGATGGGAAAGTAAAATGGACAGACTCTATTCAGGCGGTTTACGACTTCAAACCCGATGCTATTTTTGTGCCGGGCAACATCGTGCCATATTATCTGCCGGGCGTGAAAATACAAGTGTTTCACGGATATGCAGCCGAGAAAAAAGACCAT
>CAJONN010000051.1 GCA_905235955.1 uncultured Marinilabiliaceae bacterium | reverse complement strand
AACTATAAATATGGCATAAACAAATACAGATAATGCATATTTCTGGTGGGTTATTAATGGTTAAAATAACCATTTGAACACCTTGAAATATGCATTATCTGCATTTGTTTTTTGTGCACAAAAATAAATGCACAAAAAAAGTGGTGATAGTTTTTTAGCGAATGCCAGCCACCTTCATCAACAGTGGAATGTCGATGAGTTTGATGTATCGGCCTTGCAATTCGATAAGCTTATCTGTCTTAAATTCAGACAGTAAGCGAATGACCGACTCAGTGGCTGTGCCAACCATATTTGCCAAGTCTTCACGGGTCATGGCAATGCGTAGGCGCTTCTCTTCGTCCATTTCAAATGTTTCGAGGAGTGTGAGTAGCACTTGTGCCAAGCGTTCTCTGACGGTTTTTTGTGCCAAGTTGAGGATAGACTTGTTGGCATCGCCAAGCTCACGACAAATGATGCTAAGCAATGTTTGTGCAAATTTGTTGTTCTTTTTGAATAGATTTAGAATAATGTCAGCAGGTACGTAGCAAACTGATGCTTCAGTAAGTGCCTCGGCCGATGTGCAAGCAGGCTCAGTGGTTATAACTGAGCGATAACCAATTGGGTCGCCTACTTTGGCAAAGCGTATTATCTGATCTTTGCCTTCGAAACCTGTTTTGTAAATCTTTAAAATGCCACTTACTACAATGTAGATGCCACCAATGTTGCAGCCTTCACGATACACAACTGAGCCTTTTTTCAGACGCGTAAGTGTAATGCGATCTTCTACATCTCTTGCTTCAGTATCTGACAAATCTTTGAAGATTGTGTACTTTTTTAAGTCGACACAAAGCAAATCATTAGAGTCAAAATAACGTCTCATTATGTTTTAAATTTAGAATTGATTGTATTTATAAAATGCAAATATATACCAATTCATAATGAATTTCAATATGCTTTTCTGATAACATACAATACAATTATTTGATATAATACGAAAAAAATAAATAGTTTTTATCATTTTTTTATCCTATTTAATACGTATTCATCGTTAAAAAAACGCCGTTTGTCGATAAATGCATTAAATTTTTATTAAAAATTATCTGTTTTTGATGCGCTTATATATAACAAAAGTTACATATAAATTAGTTGTATTATTTAATATTATTTAACATATAATATGCTTATATTATTATTTTTTACCATTGTTTGGGGGAGAATATAAGATGTTTTGTGTGAGATTTTATACATAAAGAAACATAGTTTTATCTGTTTTAACTTAGTTTTTTGGGTATATAAAATAGGTTACATCTATTTGTAAAAAAGTCTTAAAACGCACATCCTTTTCCTGATTTGATATTTTTTGTGTATCCTTGCAACCGATTTTTTGATATATACCTATTTATAAATATATGCTACGCAATCCGCACATACAATATCAAACAGCTGCAGAAATAAAACTCTTTCAGGAAGAACAACTGCGCAAAACTATTAGCTATGTGGCAGAACACTCGCCTTTCTATCGCAAGATGTTTGCCACCAATGGCATCGACCCACAAAGCATCAGAACAATAGAAGACTTGCAAAAACTGCCCGTAACAACTAAGGCCGACTTGCAGGCTCACAACGACGACTTTCTTTGCGTGAACAAGCGCGATGTTATCGACATTGTTACAACATCAGGCACAATGGGCAATCCGGTTGTCTTTATGCTCACCGAGGGCGACCTCGACAGATTGGCTTACAACGAGCACCTGTCGTTTAGCACTGCAGGCTGCACACCCGACGATGTGATGCAAGAGATGGTAACTATCGACCGCCGTTTTATGGCCGGATTGGCTTACTTCCTTGGTGCTCGCGAACTGGGTATGGGTGTTACGCGCGTAGGTAACGGCATCCCTGAGCTACAGTGGGATACCATTCAGCGCATCAAACCTACGCTATGTATGTGTGTGCCATCGTTTTTGATGAAACTAATAGACTTTGCTGAGAAAAATGGCATAGACTACCATCATTCGAGCTTGCGCAAATGTGTATGTATAGGCGAGGCACTGCGCACACCACAAGGCGACCTCACTACATTGGGGCAAAAAATACACGACAAGTGGCCCGAACTGACACTGCACGGTACTTATGCCTCGACAGAAATGCAAGCTTCGTTTACTGACTGCAATGCCTTTAGCGGTGGTCATTTGCAGCCAGAACTTGTCATAGTAGAGTTTCTCGACGAAAATAACCAAATAGTACCTGAAGGCGAAGCAGGCGAAGTGACCATCACATCGCTTGGCGTAGAGGGTATGCCACTCGTGCGCTTCAAGACGGGCGATGTAGTTTATCACTACACACAACCATGCTCGTGTGGGCGAAATACTATACGACTAAGTTCGGTAATTGGGCGCAAAGGACAAATGATAAAGTACAAAGGTACAACACTTTATCCGCCTGCACTCTTTGATATACTTGACGATATACCATCCGTCAAAGGCTATATAGTAGAGGTATACACCAATAGCTTGGGCACTGACGATATAAAAGTTAGGATAGGCTCTGACCGCACCGACGAAGCTTTTGCCAAAGAGATAAAAGACATCTTTAGGTCAAAAGTGCGTGTTGCGCCACAAATAAGTTTTGAGTCGCCAGAATATATAGCCCAAATGCAACATCCAGCTATGAGTAGGAAACCTGTTAAATTTGTTGACCTGAGATAAAATGCGATAACCGCTTCGATATTTGCTAAAGTTTAGTGTTTTGCCTAACTTTGCCCCGTATTTTTTTTCGGTAAAAAAGACGAACGAGATGATAACAGACTGGAGAAAAACGGCAATAGCCGTTGGCGACCGCAAAATAAGCTTTGCTGAAATGTTGGTTCGCATCAGCATGTATGGTGAATATACACCTAAATTTTCGGGCAGCGAAAAACCAAAGACAATAATTCTTAGCGAAAACAGAGAAGGTTGGATTTATGCCTTCTTCTCAATATGGCTCAACAAAGGTATAGCAGTGCCTGTTGATGCTACATCTACAGCACACGATATTTCATACATCATCAACGATTGCCACCCAGAATGTATTTGGGTGTCGAGAGAAAAATATGACTTGGCAATGCAAGCCCTCGATGATGTTTCTGATAAAAATATACGCATCAACATCATTGATGACCTTGAGCAAGTACCTCTCAAAGGTGAAAAAGCACAAATAGAAAGCAAGCCTGAAGATACAGCACTCATCATCTACACATCGGGCACCACAGGCTCGCCCAAAGGTGTGATGCTCTCGTTTGACAACATCGATGCCAACGTAAAAGCAGTAACCACTGATGTACCCATCTTCCGCACCGACTCGTGCACAATGATACTTTTGCCACTGCACCACGTGTTGCCATTGCTCGGCTCTGTAGTAGCTCCGCTCGAAGTTGGTGGCTGCGTAGCATTTGCTCCGTCGATGGCAGCTGGCGACATTATGGCAACGTTGCAAAACAACCATGTGAGCATCATCATTGGTGTGCCTCGTCTATGGACCACTCTATATAAAGGAATAAAAAACAAAATCGACGCAAAATTTATCACACGCGCCCTCTTCAATATATGTAAAGCCATTGGTAGCCGACGCTTGTCGAGGTTCATATTCAAATCGGTTCGCACTAAGATGGGTGGCAAGATAGCCTTCTGCGTAAGTGGTGGTGCTGCGCTCGACAAAGAGATAGGTGTAGGACTAAAAACCATAGGCTTAGACGTGCTTGAAGGTTATGGAATGACCGAAGCCGCACCAATGATTTCGTTTACTCGCCCCAACGATATCTGCCCGGGCGCATCAGGTCAGCCAGTGTCTGAAGTGCAAGTAGAGATACGTAATGGTGAAGTGTGTGCCAAAGGTCGAAACATAATGCAAGGCTACTACAACCGCCCAGAAGAGACGGCAGAAGTGCTACGCGACGGCTGGCTCTACACTGGCGACCTTGGCTACATCGACGACCACGGACGCGTTGTTATCACTGGTCGACGCAAAGAGATAATAGTTCTCTCGAATGGCAAAAACGTCAATCCGAACGAAATAGAATTTAAGATAGAGAGCTACTCAAATTACGTAAAAGAGGTAGGCGTAATACAAGATGGCGATATGCTCAGAGCCATCATAGTGCCACAAACCCAGTGGGCTTCGGCACTTACTGATGCTGAGGTAGAAGCTGCGTTGAAGAACGAAGTGCTTGAGCCATACAATCTTACAGTGGCTCCGTATAAAAAAATTATGAGCCTCTTTGTATACAGAGGCGAACTACCTCGCACCAAACTTGATAAGCTACAACGCTACAAATTGCCTGAATTGCTTGCTGGCAAAAACAACAACAAAGGTAGTGAGCAAGTAGCAATAGAGCCCAATTTAGAAGAATATCGCATACTGAAGACCTACATACAAGACGAAAAACGCTGCAAAGTGAAGCCAACCGACCACATAGAGCTCGACTTGGCTTTCGACTCGCTCGACAAAGTTGGGCTGCAAGTCTTCATACAGTCGACATTTGGTATGGAGATAACTACCGACCAAATTACAGCCTTTAAAAACGTCAGCGATTTAGCATCGCACGTAGCTGATTACAAAACACGCATTGAAGTAGAGAAAATTGACTGGAAGAAGATATTGAAAGAACATACCAACCTCCGTATGCCAGAGACATGGTTTACGGGTGGCATATTCGTAAAAGTATCGAAGCTCTTCTTCAAGGCCTTCTTCAAGCTTACAGGTAAAGGCGTAGAGAACATTCCGCAAGATGGTCCGGTGATATTAGCCCCCAACCATCAGAGTTTCCTCGATGGTATGTTTGTAATGTCGTTTTTGAAATATCGGATGATACGCAACACCTATTTCTATGCAAAGGAACAACACATCAAGCGTCCGTTCTTGAAGTTTATAGCTAATAGGCACAACATCATCATTATGGATATGAGCAACCTCAAAGATTCGATACAGAAACTTGGCGAAGCTCTCAAAAAGAACAAAAACATCATCATCTTCCCTGAAGGCACTCGCACAGTAAATGGTAAGTTGGGCGAGTTTAAGAAGACATTTGCAATATTGTCAAAAGAACTCAACGTACCCGTTGTGCCAGTGTCAATAAAAGGAGCATTCGATGCGATGCCTAAAGGTACAATATTGCCTCGTCCGCACAAAGTACAGGTAGAATTTTTGGCGCCAATATATCCTAATGGCAAAACAACATCTACCTATGAAAAACTTACCAGCAGCGTATACCATCAGATAGAGGAAAATCAGATGGTAGGTTGCTGATATGCAGAGAGATAACCAACCAATAAAATAGCCAATACTATGGAAACCGAAGAGGCGTGGAGCTCGATAGAGAGCAGTGTAGACAACATATTGCAAAGTATGGAAGCATATCGCCGAAACGCCTATAAATATGGTTTCGGGTTGGGGCTTTTGCTTGGTTGCATAGCTGCATTGGTGCTATATATTGTCAGTCAGAATGTAGCACTTACATTGACAATAGGTATAGCCGTTTGGCTCATCACATTTATCCTTACATTGGCATTGGCATTTGTCAAACTCGACAAACGTTACAAAAAAGAGATAATGCCCATACTCACAGCAACCGTATGCCCCAATGCCACATACGATGCCAAGTTGGGTGTAGATATAAGTTCGTTTTTTGCCTCGGGCATATTTAAGCAACACGCCAATGAAGTGTTGGCCAACGAAGATGGTATACGTGGCAATGTAGGTGACGTAAGTTTTGTCTTTTGTGAGTCGCACCTTGCATATTCTGAAGAGAGCATAGTCAACGGCAAGAAAAAGAAAAACAATGTGAGGCATTTTGATGGCATGGTATTAGATCTGACATTGCCTCAAAGCACATCAGACAACGCTATACTCACCACACTTAGCACCATCGAAGGTATGGCTCTGGCATACACAAAGTTGCGTCCCGATAATACAGCATTTGGTAAACTCTTTTCAACATATTCCACATCAGACACATTGCCTGCAATAGCTGAGCAGGCAAAGCAAAATATTGTTGACCT
The DNA here is from genome assembly GCA_905235955.1 of uncultured Marinilabiliaceae bacterium. Taxonomy (GTDB): domain Bacteria; phylum Bacteroidota; class Bacteroidia; order Bacteroidales; family Marinilabiliaceae; genus W3P20-009. The sequence continues at coordinate 14,944 of CAJONN010000051.1, read as the reverse complement.
CTACAACACCATAAAGCAAAATATGGGCGAGAGCGACATGACAGTGTCGTTTTGGAACAACAAGATATTGATTGTAGTGCCAAACTTCAAAAATAGATTTGAAGCCAAAATATTATCAAGCCTCAAAATAAAGCGTGTATACGAAGATTTTGCCATAATAAACGAAATGGGCAAAATAGCTACCGCATTCAGCAAATATCTGTAATACCATATATTCACAAGTCAGTATGAAAAGAATTGTAACAACCCTATTGCTGTTGCTTTTCATAGTCCCAACACAGGCTGTACTCAACGAAAGCGACTTAGTAAAAACTCTTGAAGTATTGCGCGACGAACTCAAGTTGCTCTACGACGAGATGAATGAACAACTGGTGCGCTACAAGCAATATAACGATATGCAGCATGATATGATGCTCGATATGATACAAAAGAGCAATCAGACAGCGCTGATATTATATTCGCAAAAACAAGATTATATATTCAACCTTACATACGCTTGCAACGAGGCTACCGAACTATACAAAACATTTACACAACGCAAGCAACCTTACTTCAATATTTTAGAGCGTTTAGATGATGAAATAGAACGCTATGGCAAACTCATTGAAGCCTTGGCAGCACTACCACCACGCGTTGAAACGCCACAAATTGATAGTGTTGCTACACACAACGTTTTCGAGTCAACGCCAGAACAACATGCAACAACAGTTGACACCCCTGATGAAGAAATTGCCATACGCGACAGCATAAGCACCGCTTTAGTTGACAGCCTACTCAATACCGTATCAACTACGCACAACAGACGCAAAAACTTCTTGCTGACACCTGCACAGCAAGCCGTGCGCGACTCATGTGTGTTTATAGCCTTGCAAATAAGAGAAAACATAGCTGCCATACACGACAATGTAAAAGAAGACTACGAACAATATATAGCTATAAGCGATAAACTTAAGAAACTCAACGACTATGCCGTAGAAAAATATCGGGCCATACAACAAAACATCTTCAAAAACGGCGAAACCAATTTCGTCAGCATGCTTATGCGCTTTGACTATTATTGGGGCGTAGCGCAACGCGATATTGAAGAAAAATATATGCTTACGGGCAAAGAAAAGGTTAGGTCAGATTGGAAAGGACCTGTAGTGATAGCTTTTACATTCTTTGCACTCTTCTACCTCGCTATAGCCATAGTTTTGTGTAATATAATCATACGTTTTGTTGTACCCAAACGCTTTAAAAATCAGCAATTTGAGCTACGCAAAAACTATAGCATTACAGCCCTATCAATGGTGCTATTTTCCATAGTGCTGATAATCATGAGCCACTTCATGACCGACAACTTTTTCAAGATGGCAAGTGGCTTGCTCATAGAGTTTACGCTTCTTATGTCGGCCATAGTGGCATCGTTGTTGTTTCGTACACAAGCCGATAAGCTACGCTACGGATATAGGCTCTATTTGCCTATAATGGCAATGGGCTTTTTTGTGATATTTGTTCGCATAGTATTTTTGCCCAATAGCGTTGTAAGTCTCTTATTCCCACCTATTTTGCTTATTGTTACATTGTTCCAATTTACAGGTGTCAATAAGTATAGCAACTTGGTAAATACCGCTGATAAGTTTTATACTTGGATTTCGTTTGCAACCATTCTGATTTCGTGCATTGCAAGTTGGTATGGTTTTACACTTTTGGCTGTGCAAATATTCATGTGGTGGATGATACAACTTACATGTATTCACGGTATTACATGTTGCTACGATGCCATGAAGGTATACGAAGACAAGATATTTTGTGAGTCGCTCAAAGGCAAACTCAATAGCGAATCTGAAGTAAAAAAGGTGATAACTTCGTATCATGCTCATGATGGTAAGTACTTCAAATACACATGGTTTGGCGATTTGCTCAACATGACAATCATTCCGGTGCTTGCCGTCATGTCGTTGCCGCTTAGCATCTATTGGGCATCGAAGATATTTGATATGTCAGAAGCTTGTGCCACTATTTTCTTTACTGACTTTATAAAGATACCTGATGTCTTTGAGCTTTCTATATCAAAAATAGTAACAGTAAGCGGCTTGTATTTTATATTCAAATACCTCAACTACATGCTACGTGCAGCTTATCATCTGCACCTCGACGCTAAGCACGACTCAAACAAGCAGGCCAACATTACGTTGGGCAACAACATTATATCTATAGTTGTTTGGGGAGCATTTTTCGTTATAGCTTTGGTGCTGATGAATGTGCCAAGTTCGGGCATATCCATTGTTACCGCTGGCTTGGCAACAGGTGTAGGTTTTGCCATGAAAGATGTTCTGAACAACTTCTTCTACGGCATATCGCTTATGGCAGGTAGAGTGCGTGTGGGCGAAATGATAGAGTGCGATGGCATCAGAGGAGTGGTGCATAGCATTGCATATCAGAGTACACAAATTCAGACTCTCGATGGCAGCATCATTGCCTTCCTCAATAGCAATTTGTTTGCAAAAAGCTTCAAAAACCTCACTCGCAATCACGACTACGAGTTTATGAAGTTGCCCATAGGTGTGGCATACGGCACCAATGTTGCACGTGTGCGTGAGCTCTTGCTCGACCGTATCAATGCCTATATTGAAACGCAAGATACTAAGCAACCTGATATTGATGCATCGCGTGGTGTGAATGTAATGTTTAACGGCTTTGGCGATAGCAGCGTTGATTTGTATGTAAGTTTTTGGGGTAGAATAACATCTAAACTCAAGATTTGCAGTAAGATAAACGAAATAATATACGACACCTTCAACGATAACAACATCGAAATACCTTTCCCACAACGCGATGTGCACTTGAAAGGAACGTTATAAGTTTGTGCAATTAGTACGAAACTCGTTTTTTTGTCAAAAGAGTCGTATTTATAAATTCATTATGTAAAATTGCATATATATTTGCGTAATAAAAAATTCAAATTCTTATGAAAACACACATACGCATCGTTCTTACTGCTGCACTCTCAGTAGTAGCTTTGGCAGCTAATGCTCAGCTCGGAAAACTAAAAGAGATGATAACTGTAGCAGAAAACTCTATAGAAACAGCTACCAAAGAGATAGTTGTCAACTCTCAGTTTTGCAAAGTCAACATCAGAGCAACTGATGGCAACAAGGCTATAGTCAACGGAAAACTTGAAGCTTTGGCAGCTGACGAAGCTTACAAAATAAACTTCGACGACAATGGTACCACTCTTACTGCAACATTTGAAGTGCCCAACAGCTCACAAGCGTCGTACGCAGGTGAATTTGTCGTAAACGTACCAATTGGCGTAAAAGTTGTTGTAAAAGCAACCAGTGGCAACGTAACACTTGAGTCGCTTACCGATTGCAACATCGACATCGAAACCGTAAAAGGTAAAATAACTGGCAAAAATGTAGCAGGCAACCTAACCGCAGAGGCTAAGGCTGGCGACATAGTGATGGAGCAAATAGATGGTACATTTGCACTATCGACCTCAACTGGCGCAATAAACGTAAACAAAGGCAACGGCACCCTTAGCTTCGACAGTACCGATGGCGCTGCTACAGTTAGCTATTTTAGTGGCAAACTTGATGGCAAAACAATAGCAGGTACACAAACATATAGCAACCTTACTGATTGCAACTTGCACATACAAGGCAGTACAGGTGCCATAAAAATATCTGATGCAGAAGCTACAGTTTCAGGTTCGCTCAAAGCATCTACACTCAACCTCTACAAAGTGAAGGGCGAATTCCACCTTGAATCAGAAAAAGGCTCGATAATAAGTTCGGGCTCAGCTAATGGCATTACACTTACAGCTTCGTCAGATTTTACCACCACTGAGGGCAAAATAAACTTAACACTCATCAACAAAAAAGACGAACTTACATTCGATCTTGCTCATGCTCACAAAGGCGATATAGGCTTGATAGCCAAGGGCGAACGCACCGTCAAGAAACAACTCAAATTTGGCAAGGGACCGATAGTGATAACTGGTCGTACAAACACCGGCACACAAACATATAAATAGGGTAGTTCTCTTTCGGCTGACCATTCAAAAAATTACTTTCAATAATTAGTATGAAGTCTGATTTTATACTTGCATGAAGAGTTATTAACGACTCTAACCATCGTCTTTGGTACGGAGCGTTAAGAAAATTAGCGAGTAAAAGCAGAAAAAGTTTTTTAATGAAAATCGAAAGAACCACAAATATAGAAGTATTAGTTAAACCGAATATTCATATCTTTGCGCAAATAAAAAGAAATATCCTAAAAAACTCTAATATGAAAAAAGCAGTAACCCTATCCGCTTTCGCCCTCACTGCCATGCTGATGCTCGATTCGTGCTCATGCAATCAGCAACAAAACACTGATGAAACCATCATAACTAAACAAAACGTAGCCGAAGAGGTGCGCGAATTTGTATATCCGCTCCCTACCGCATTTCAGATAACCGAAATGCTCAACGACATAGGAGCCGACTATATGATAACCCTCTGCAACGACGAAAATGCTGTTGACAAATACGTCACAGAAGCCAAACGCGCTGTAAACCTTGGCGTATATAGTGCTGATGTATGCTACGCATCAACCTACAATCAGCATGCTACTGTAATGGTTTATATGGAGGCTATCAAAAAAATGATAGACGACCTCGATATGACGCAAGCTGTTGACCCTGAGCTGCCTACCAAACTTGAAAATAGCGAAAATAACAAAGACGAGCTCACCAACCTTATCACTGACTCGTTCTACGATGCCTACGAATATCTCAACAAAAACGATCGCGGACCAGTGTCGCTCCTTATAGTCTCTGGTAGCTGGATCGAAGGACTCTTCCTCGCTACTCACATATCAGAATACACATTCAACAACAAAGAGATGGTGAAGATAGTCCTCTCGCAGAAAGAACCACTCGACAAACTAAACAAATATCAAGAGATAGAGAGCATCAGCACTATGCTTGCCGACTTAGTTCCGCTGCACGACATATTCAAAGATATTGACGACAACGGCATCTCTGAAGCTCAGTGCGCAAGCATACGTACATCGGTAGAAGAACTTCGCAATAAAATTGTTGAATACTAAGCATCATCTTCTTACCTATATATACAACAAAAAGACCTTGTTGCAACACCCAATGTGTGTTTGTAATGAGGTCTTTTGCAATATTTTATGTAGATATGATAGGACAACCTATAGTTTACGACACACTCAAAGCACTCAACATTAGCTTTGAATATTTAGAACATCCTGAAGCTCCCACCATAGAGATAGCAAGGCAATATTGGCAAGGATTTGTTGGTACGCACTGCAAAAACCTCTTTTTTCGCAACCACAAAGGCAATAAACATTATCTCGTAATAGTGCACTGCGATCACGACCTCGACATACATGCTCTCGAAAAGGTTTTGGGCGAAGGGAAACTAAGCTTTGCATCGCCCGAACGCATGATGCGTTACTTGGGACTTACCCCCGGCTCAGTTAGTCCGTTTGGGCTACTCAACGATGCTAACCACGAAGTCATCGTCTTTCTCGACGATCATCTGCTCAGTGCCGACCGACTCTCGTTTCACCCCAACGACAATCGTGCATCGCTCAGCATCGCCCTTGCCGACTTCAAGCGCTACATGGATTTTACAACCAACCACTACGAGTGGAGAAAACTATATTGAGTCGCATACAATTTTTTGTATGGCACGAGCCACAATTTTTACCGTGTCCAAACACTTTTTAAATGCAAGAACCGTGAATTGACAATTCACAATAAATTCTTATCTTTGCCACGATTTTTTTTCAGAAAAAAGAACCTATATCAAAATGAGTTTAATAGAAGACTTGAGCGAACAGGAGATCAACCGTCGCAACAACTTGCAGGCGCTTCGCGATATGGGCATCGACCCCTATCCAGCCGCCGAATATCCAACCAACGCTTTTTCAACTGATATAATTGCCTCATTTTCTGACGATGCTCAGCAACAAGACGTTTGCATCGCCGGACGTATGATGAGTCGGCGCGTAATGGGTAAAGCGTCGTTTGTTGAGGTGCAAGACTCTAAGGGACGCATACAAGTCTACATCTCACGCGACGACCTCTGTCCGACCGACGACAAGGAACTTTACAACACAGTATTCAAAAAATTGCTCGACCTTGGTGACTTTATCGGCATCAAAGGTTTCGTATTCCGCACCCAAACAGGCGAAGTGAGCATACATGCCAAAGAACTTACAGTGCTCGCTAAGTCGATAAAGCCACTGCCCGTAGTAAAATACAAAGATGGCGTGGCATACGACAAGTTTGACGACCCCGAACTTCGTTTCCGCCAACGCTATGTAGACCTTGTGGTAAACGATGGTGTGAAAGATACCTTCCTGAAACGTGCTACAGTAATCAAAACATTGCGTAGCGTGCTCGATGGAGCTGGCTACACTGAGGTTGAAACACCTACACTTCAGGCTATTGCGGGTGGCGCTTCGGCTCGCCCATTCATCACACATTTCAACGCTCTCGACATCGACATGTATATGCGCATTGCCACCGAGCTCTATCTCAAACGACTCATCGTTGGTGGCTTCGAAGGCGTATATGAAATAGGCAAGAACTTCCGCAACGAAGGAATGGACCGCAACCATAACCCCGAATTTACTTGTATGGAGCTCTACGTCCAGTACAAAGACTACAACTGGATGATGTCGTTTACAGAAAAACTGCTCGAAACTATTTGCATAGCTGTAAATGGTTCGGCAGAAGCCAAAGTGGGCGACAATATAATATCGTTCAAAGCTCCATATCGCCGCTTGCCTATTCTCGATGCAATAAAAGAAAAAACAGGCTTCGACCTCAACGGTATGAGCGAAGACGAAATACGCGAAGTGGCTAAAAAAGTAGGCGTTGAGGTTGACGAAACAATGGGCAAAGGCAAACTCATCGACGAAATATTTGGTGAAACTTGCGAAGGCACATTCATACAGCCAACCTTCATTACTGACTATCCCGTAGAGATGTCGCCACTAACCAAAATGCACCGCAGCAAACCCGGTCTTACAGAGCGTTTTGAGCTAATGGTAAATGGTAAAGAACTTGCCAACGCATATAGCGAGCTCAACGACCCTATCGACCAAGAAGAACGCTTCAAAGAACAGATGCGTCTCTCAGAAAAGGGCGACGATGAGGCTATGATTATCGACCAAGACTTCCTCCGTGCACTGCAATATGGTATGCCCCCCACATCGGGCATTGGTATCGGCATCGACCGACTTTGCATGCTCATGACAGGTCAGACAACCATACAAGAAGTACTCCTCTTCCCACAAATGAAACCCGAAAAGAAGAAAGAACGCGATGGTGAGCAAGCATTCAACGCAATTGGCGTGCCTACCGAATGGATTGGCGTGCTCTATAAAATGGGTATCAATAAAGTGGCTGATCTTAAGGGACTTAATCCAAATAAGCTCTTCCAAGATCTTTGCGGACAAAACAAGAAACTCAAATTAGGTCTGACTAATCCGGCACAAGATTTAGTCAAACAGTGGACAGAATAATGCAACAAGAGACTACCAACATACTACCCAACGACTTCAAAGTCGGCATCATTGGAAGCGGCAGCTGGGCTACAGCCATTGCCAAAATGGTAATGTGCAACAAAACAAGGCTCAACTGGTATGTGCGCAACCAAAAAGATATCGACCTGTTTAGTCTGACTGGCAGTAACCCAAAGTATCTTACATCTGTCAAGTTCGACTCGTCTAAGATATTCTTTTCCAACGATATAAACGAAATCGTAAGACAGTCAGACGTGCTCATATTTGCCATACCGTCGGCATTCCTCAAGTCGGCTATGCAAGCACTCACTGAGGATATGAGTGGCAAATACGTAATTTCGGCTATCAAGGGACTTATTCCTGACGAGAATATGATTGTTGGCAGTTGGATAAACAAAACACTCAAAGTGCCCATAGAGCACATAGGCGTTATTAGCGGTCCGTGCCATGCTGAAGAGGTTTCGCTCGAAAGACTATCGTATCTGACTATCGCTTGCCAAAACTTACAATTGGCACGTGAATATGCTCAAATCATAAATTGCTCGTTTATCAAAACCACCATCTCTGACGACATATATGGCACCGAATTCGCAGCCGTGCTCAAAAATATCATGGCAATAGCCTCAGGCATATTCCATGGTTTGGGCTATGGCGACAACTTTCAAGCAGTGCTTATATCCAACGCCATACAAGAGATGAAGCGCTTTGTTGATACCGTGCACCCCATCAGTCGCGACATTAAGAGTTCAGCTTATTTGGGCGACTTGCTTGTAACGTGCTACTCGCAGTTTAGCCGCAACCGCACCTTCGGAGCTATGTTGGGCAAAGGCTACTCAGTGAAAGCAGCGCAAATGGAGATGCTAATGGTGGCCGAAGGTTATTATGCCGTAAAATCGATACACGAGATAAACCAAAAATACGAAGTTAGCATGCCCATTACAGATTGTGTTTACAACATAATCTACGGCAAAGTATCGCCCATAATAGAGTGTATGCTCCTGACCGACCAATTGCGCTAATTTTTTTGTGAGAATAAAAATATAACCTTAAAAATAAAAACATTAACAATGGAAACTTTGAAACTCGATACAGCTCGCGTCAAAGCATTTGCCTCAGATGCTGAGTTGCAGAATATCAAGGCCGAAGTAGAAGCTGGCATCAAAACATTGCACGCAGGCAATGGTTTGGGCAACGACTTCCTCGGTTGGCTCAACCTCCCAAGCTCTATTACTGAAGCTGAATTTGCTGACATTGAAGCCGCTGCAAAACAATTGCGCGAAAATGCTGACTACGTTGTTGTTGTTGGTATAGGTGGTAGCTACCTTGGTGCTCGTGCCGTTATCGATGGCTTGTCGAACAGCTTCGACTATCTCGTTCGCAATCGTAAAAATCCGGTTATGATTTTTGCCGGACAAAATATAGGCGAAGACTACACTGCTGACTTGCTCGAATTTTTGAGCGACAAGTCGTTTGGCGTTGTAGTTATCTCAAAATCAGGCACAACAACTGAACCAGCAATCGCCTTCCGCCTCCTCAAAGAACTTATTGAAAAGAAAGACGGTAAAGCAGCAGCACAGAAAAAAATAATAGCAGTAACTGACAAAGCTAAAGGCGCACTTCGCACACTTGCTACACAAGAGGGCTACAAAACATTTGTTATTCCTGACAATGTAGGCGGTCGTTTCTCAGTGCTCACACCAGTTGGTTTGGTACCTATAGCCATCGCAGGCTTTGACATTCGCAAACTCGTAGCTGGAGCAAAAGATATGGAAGTAGCAACAGCTGAAAATGTGCCATTTGAGCAGAACCCATCAGCCATCTATGCAGCTACTCGCAACATACTCAACCGCAAAGGCAAAGAGATTGAAATACTCGTCAACTATCAGCCCAAATTGCACTACTTCACCGAGTGGTGGAAGCAACTCTTTGGCGAGAGCGAAGGCAAAGAAGGCAAAGGCATCTTCCCTGCTGGTGTCGACTTCACTACCGACCTTCACTCAATGGGACAATGGATACAAGAGGGTGTGCGCAACATATTTGAAACAGTTGTTTCAGTAAAAACACCTAACCGCAAAGTAGTTATCCCAAGCGACGAAGCCAACCTCGACTCACTCAACTTCCTTGCTGGCAAGCGCGTTGACGAGGTAAACAAAATGGCAGAACTTGGCACACTCATAGCTCACACTGATGGCGGCGTGCCCAATGTAAGAGTTGAAATACCAGAACTCAACGAGTATTATCTGGGTCAGCTCATCTACTTCTTTGAGAAGGCATGCGGCATAAGTGGCTACGTATTGGGCGTAAACCCATTCAACCAACCGGGTGTTGAGGCATACAAGAAAAATATGTTTGCCTTGCTCGAAAAACCGGGCTACGAAGAGGCAACTAAAGCCATCAAAGCCAGATTGTAAAATCTGATCAGATTCTTTTTCTCATAACAAAGGCTCATCATCAGTTTGCTACGATGATGAGCCTTTTTTGAATATTTTTTGCTCCATAAAAAAACAGTATTTAGTCAAAATTATAAGTAATGATATGATTTTTTACCATAATTATTTATATTTTATTTTCTAAATTAATAACTTTGGCACGTGTAAATTTGCCATATCGAAATAGATGCAAACCGAATTTCCAAAATTTACATATACCTTAAAACAGCCGGGTGTTGCTTACGCTACACTTTCAATGAATGGCAACAAGGTTGAATTTGACCTTACCAACATCAGCAACCCTTTGGGCGACATGCTTGAAGGATTAGTTGGTATGATAATTACGCCATCGCACATTTGGAGCGAAGACAACGTTTGTCATGTTATTTGGTATAGCGAATCATCATCGTACAATTGGCACATACGTCGCATTGACGACAAAATGTGCGAAGTGCAAATAACCGAATCGGTCGACTTCTTTGGCGATGATACCGAAACCGAACAACTATTGTTTAGCTGCCCGTTTTTGCAACTAATACATTGCTTCGTTAGCGAACTCGACCATTTTATGAAAAAAAGCGGGTTGCTCAACTATTCGCAACAATGGCAAAAAGACGACTTCCCCGTAACTCCATTCCTCTTTCTAAAAAAAACACTCATCGACAACGGCTTGTGGAAAAACAACACCAATGCTGGCAAAAATATACTTGCTGATGAGATAAAATTGCTTTTGCTATAGAAAAAGCACAACTCTCTGTTCGGGGGAAAAATGCTTTTTGAGCAAATAATTTTTGCATTTACTATGGAACAAATCATTGGCACTCGTGGCACATACATAATCACAGGCAAGCAAGGAGGAAAAGGCAAGTTTGGTGGCATCTGGACAGGTACAACAGCCGACGGAGAACAACGCGTATCGGTCAAGCGTATCGAAAAATATGGCGACGCACTACCTACGCTTATGCAGCAACTTGTAGGTGTAGTGCAACCCAACGTAGCTCCTACTATCGACACATGGATTGGCACCGATGGCTGCCTCTATGTGGTGCGCAAATATATAGTTGGCACCGATCTCAAAACTGTTTTTACCAACAAAGCTATCTATCGGAAAGTAGACGAAATGAAGTTTGTAGAAGCAGGTTTGGCTGTGCTCGATGCCTTAGAAGCTGTGCACAATGCTGGCATCATTCATCGCGACGTAAAGCCTTCAAACATCATCATTCCGCATGCCGACAATGCTGATGTAACGTTGCAAGACTTCTCTAAAGCTGTGCTTATCGATTTTGAACAATGTTCGGCCTATCCCAACAATAGCGATGTGCGTTCGTCGTTTGCACTCATCTTTTCGCCACCTGAAATGCTACTCAAACGCAACAAATTAGTTTGTCCGGCATCAGACCTTTTTGCACTCAGCATAAGCCTATTTCAGCTCATTATGGGCAAGGCGCCTTATACTGATTGTAATCCTGAAATACTTGTAAACCTGCAACTTACCTATCCGATGAAGCAGCCAGCTCGCATGGATGACAAACTCTTTGCCGTGCTATCGAAGGCAGCTGCTAAAGCTTCATTCCCTAAGCCTCCAAGGCAACTTGCACCCGATGTAGTAGAGCAAATTTTGCAAGATGGTATCAGTATGCGTTATCAGTCGGCTGCCCAAATGCGTACAGACTTGCAACAAGTGTCACAAACATTCAAGCCTGTAAGTTGGCTAAGCAAGATTTTTAGAGAATAGTGTTAGTGAAGCAAAATAAAGCTGCTACAAATAGTAAATGCTATACTATCTGATTTTCTGCTATTTTGGGTGTTGAGATAGCAATAATAAAAATGCCACTATCTTATACCAGAGTACAAAATAGTGGCATTACCAAAGCCTATTTTTAGAACGTGAAATTTAGTTGAGTAATATAGACACCTTATTTTCTGAGCACTCCAAATAGCCATTCTGACAATCGAAGTTGAGCTCTTGTCCGTTGGTATCTTTCACCCTTATTCCGCCTTTGTCGAGCGATGATATGATGGGTGCATGGTTTTGCATAACGGTAAATCGTCCACGCTTACCCGGCACTTCAACCAACTCTATGTTGCCTCTGAACAAGGTTTTTTCTGGTGTTATTATTTCCAAATGCAGTTCGTTCATACTTTTTTATATTATGTTGAACTCTTCGTTTGTCAAATGTTAGGTTGCATCATTTCTGAGCTTCTTTCAGCAGTCGCTCGCCCTTCTCTATGGCTTCTTCTATGGTGCCAACAAGGTGGAATGCTGCCTCTGGATATTTGTCGAGTTCGCCATCCATTATCATGTTGAAGCCTTTGATGGTGTCTTCTATTGATACGTATGCGCCTTTGAGACCTGTAAACTGCTCGGCTACATGGAATGGTTGTGAGAGGAAGCGTTGTACGCGACGTGCACGTGCAACTACAAGTTTGTCTTCTTCTGAAAGTTCTTCCATACCAAGTATTGAGATGATGTCTTGCAACTCGTTGTAGCGTTGTAAAATCTCTTTTACGCGTTGTGCACACTCGTAGTGGGCTTTGCCAACAATGTCGGGTGTGAGGATGCGCGAAGTAGAGTCGAGTGGGTCTACGGCAGGGTAGATACCAAGCTCAGATATTTTACGGCTAAGCACTGTTGTGGCATCGAGGTGAGCAAATGTTGTAGCCGGAGCCGGGTCGGTAAGGTCATCGGCTGGCACGTATACAGCTTGTACTGATGTGATAGAACCATGCTTGGTTGATGTGATGCGCTCTTGCATTGCGCCCATTTCTGATGCCAATGTTGGCTGATAACCTACGGCTGATGGCATACGACCAAGAAGTGCTGATACTTCTGAGCCTGCTTGTGTGAAACGGAAGATGTTGTCAATGAAGAGCAATATGTCTCTGCCGGCACCACCTTGTCCGTCGCCATCGCGGAAGCTTTCAGCAATAGTCAGACCAGAGAGTGCTACACGTGCACGTGCTCCGGGTGGCTCGTTCATCTGACCAAAGACCATGGTTACTTGCGATTTTTTGAGGGCTTCTTGGTCTACGTCGTCAAGGTTCCATTCGCCTTTCTCCATGCCTTCTTTGAATTTTTCGCCATAGTTTACGATGCCAGATTCTATCATTTCGCGTAGCAAGTCGTTGCCTTCGCGAGTGCGTTCGCCTACGCCAGCAAATACTGAGAGTCCGTTGTGTCCTTTAGCAATATTGTTGATGAGCTCTTGTATGAGTACTGTTTTTCCTACGCCGGCACCACCAAACAGACCAATTTTACCACCTTTAGAGTATGGCTCGATGAGGTCAATTACTTTGATGCCTGTAAAAAGTACTTCGGCTGAGGTTTGCAGTTCTTCAAATTTTGGTGCAGGCTTGTGTATAGGACTACCACCATCTTTGGTTGGGTCGGCAAGTCCATCGATTGATTTGCCAATAACGTTGAGTAGTCGGCCTTTGACGTTGTCGCCTTTAGGCATCATGATAGGTGAGCCTGTAGCTTCCACTTCCATGCCTCTGGTGAGACCGTCGGTTGAGTCCATAGCGATACATCTTACTGCGTTTTCGCCGATGTGTTGCTGGCATTCTATTACTACTACTGCTCCGTTGGGGCGAGTAACTTCCAGCGCATCATAGATTTGAGGCAACTCGGTTCCTGCAACGTCGAACTCAACGTCGACAACTGGGCCTACAATTTGGATTATCCTTCCTTTCTTACCCATAGTGTTAAGCTATATTTTTATTATTTTTTCCTTATTCTTGTTTTTTTGTGCGTGAAAATTTACGTCAAACACGCACTCTTTGTTTGTATTTTGGTGCTTTTTATCGTTTTCTTTTAAGTAATGTGTCGGCAAAGTCGAGGAAGAAGCGTTTGCCTTGTGCTGATATGTCCATTTCTCTGAGGGTGGATATGGCATTGGCGTGTAGCTCTTCTATTTTGCTTTCGGTGGCTTGATGTGCGCCTGTTGCTTCGAATATGGCACGTACTGCAGCTACTTTTTCTTCTCGTATTATCATGCTACGGTCTTTGTTGAGCCATTTGAGTAGTTCGCCACGTTGCTCATTGTCAGCGTTTTGTAGTGCACTGATGAGTAGATATGTTTTTTTGTTTTCCATTATGTCGCCACCTATTTCTTTGCCAAATGTTTTTTCGTCGCCAAAGGTGTCGAGTAGGTCGTCTTGTAGCTGAAAGGCTAAGCCTATGTATATGCTGAAGTCGTAGAGGGCTTGCACCTCTTTGTTGCCACCACCACCTATGAGTGCGCCTATTTTTGTAGCTCCGGCGAGTAGTACGGCTGTTTTGAGGCGTATCATCTCTAAGTATTCGTTGATGGTTACATCGGTGCGTTGCTCAAAGTCCATGTCGTATTGTTGCCCTTCACACACTTCGGTAGCTGTGGTGTTGAAGGTGTTCATTACGAGTGAGAACATTGGTGAGTCGGTTTGTGTAAGTAGTTTGTATGCTTCTATAAGCATTTGGTCGCCTGATAAGATGGCGGTGTTTTGCCCATATTTGGCGTGCACGGTGGGTTGGTTGCGGCGTAGGTTGGCGTTGTCCATCACATCGTCGTGCAAGAGGGTGAAGTTGTGAAACATCTCTATTGCCAATGCGGCGGGGAGTGCTTTTTTGTAGTCGTCAGTAAAAAGTGAGCATGCGGCTAAGCACATTATGGGTCTGATGCGCTTGCCTCCAAGCGACATAGAATATTCTATAGGTTCGTAGAGTGCATGAGGTTTTTCGGGGAAGCTGAAGGCTTTGATCTCTTGCTCTATTTCTTGTAATAATATTTCTAAGGATAACATGTTGGTGTGTTTGTCGTTTTGTGTTGGCGTGTTTGTTTTAGGTCAATAATATGCCAAAGATATAAAAAGATTTTTAAGAGATGTTATATTAATACCTTAAAATCTATAAGAAAAATTTTTGTAGAGCTAAGTAACTTAAGTTTCGCAAGTAGAAATGTACTGCAAACAACAAACACGGCTTTCTCATTAGTCTTTTACTTTTT
>CAJONN010000050.1 GCA_905235955.1 uncultured Marinilabiliaceae bacterium | reverse complement strand
AAAAAAAGGAATGCATCTTTTGCAAGTATGCATTCCTTTTTTTTGTTATTATTTAGAATATTATCTGATGCTTATTTGCCTATAATAATCAGATATTTAGACGTTTTCCAGAAAGCTGCTTTATCTTTAATGTTGAGTGTCAGAAGTCCGTCAGCATCTTCATCAAGTGTGTACGACTCTTGAGGATGAGTTGAAACTATTTGTGCTTTTTTCACATTCAGAGCCAATGAGCTAAGTTCTGTAACATTCACTTTGGTGAAGAGGCTTTCGTCTACATTGCCAGTAGCTTTCTTGCCTTTGAACAGACCTGTTTCGAGCAATCCCTTCTCTTTCAAATCTGCTTTGCTGCTGATGATGTAGTAGCCAGTTTCGATGTGGTCAGTAGCAGTAGCCAGCTTTTGGTCAACCTCTTCTTTAGCTGTAGCAAGCGAGTCAACTGATGTTGAGAGGCGAATAACAGCATTGTTGAGGAAGTCGATTTCAATATTTTTCTCTTCAAGCATTGCACTAAGCTTAGCTATTTCAGCGTTTTGCTGTTCTATCTGTGTGTTGAGTGTGCTGATGATAGCTTCAAGCTCTTTGTTGTTCTTGGTTGCTTTTGAGAGTTGTGCACGCAAGCTTGATACTTTCTTTTTGTTGTTTTCCAGAGCCTGCTGAATAGCTTCGAGGTCGCTCTTTATCTGATTTTCGTCAGCACCTTCAGCAAGGCTCACGCTAATGATGCCTTCCTTCTCTTTTATGGCACTGATGTTGTTCTGAATGTCAGACATTGTCTGAGCAAGCATGCCCATGCTACTGTCTTTGAGGTCGCTTACTGCCTGAAGTGAGTCAACTTTGGCTGACAAAGCATCGACTTTGGCCTGCTGATTGTCGCACGATGCCATTGTCATGGCAATTGCAACTGCTGATAAAAATAACTTTTTCATTTTCATTGTTTTTATTTGGTTTTTATTTGGTATCTTATTCATCAGTATCTTCTTCTGTATCAACATCTTCAGCGGTACGCTTTGATAGTTTGCGTGTAAGTCCTTCTACTATCATTACTATCTCACCTTTGGGTGGATTTTGCTCAAAATATTCAGCCAATTCGGCAAGTGTACCTCGCACTGTTTGCTCATGTATCTTGCTTATCTCTCTGCTAACACTCGCACGCCTGTCAGCTCCAAAGGCTTCAGCAAGTTGCTGCAATGTTTTGGCAAGTCGGAATGGCGACTCATATATTATCATCGTACGAGGTTCAGTAGCAAGCTGTTGTATGGCTGTTTGTCTGCCTTTTTTGTGCGGCAAAAAACCTTCGAAGCAAAATTTATCATTGGGCAACCCGCTATCAACCAAAGCCGGAACAAATGCCGTGGCACCGGGTAAACACTCTACAGTAATATTTTCATCGATGCACTTGCGCACTAATAGGTATCCGGGGTCGCTAATAGCTGGTGTACCAGCATCGCTCACCAATGCAACCGATTCGCCAGCTGCTATTCGTTGTACCATATTGTCTACAACCTGATGCTCGTTGAATTTGTGATAACTCACCAAACGTGTTTCAATGCCAAAATGCTTGAAAAGGTTGCCTGTAGTGCGAGTGTCTTCAGCCAATACAAACGATGCTTCGCGCAATATGCGCAATGCTCGTGCTGTTATGTCTTCCAAATTGCCAACTGGCGTTGGTACTACATATAGTTTAGCCACGTTGATGAGTTTTTGTATGTTTCGAGGTTAAATATAACGTCGGTGAACTGCTTTGAGAAATGACACAACTATGGGGTTGTCCATATCCCAGCCGTATGTAGCAACCAAATAGCGTTCGGCCTCTTCATACGTATCCATACTATTGGCTATCTCTATAGCAGCCTTAAAGTCGTTGGCATCGCCCGCAAAAAGTTCTTTCTGATATAAAAATCTGTCAGCAATGGCTATAGCCTTTTTTATGTCGCTAACTGGTGTGCCGTATGCCGTAACGTCGCTCGCTTTGGGTGCTGCTTTTTGCGGTTTCTGTGGTGCAGGTACAGGTGTTGGCGTTGGTTCCGGTTGGGGCACAATTTCTATCTCGGGTTCTGGTGTCTGAATTACTTGTGGTTGTGGCTGTGCAATAGGCTCTTGTGGCTCGCTATTTGGCACCGATGCTGCTGCAACTTGTGGCACAATGGGCTCAACCGATGACTCTGTAGCATCGGTAGACCAATAAGCAAGCAGTTCAACCTCTTTGCCTATGTTGCTATGCTTTGCTTTGAGTAGTTCAATAAAAGCAGAAGGTATGGCATCATCGCCACGAAAATTATCGAGAAGCAACTGCATCTCTTTCAAGTCGTTGCTCAAAATGTCGATAATTGCGTCTTTCTTCATGTGAAAAATGTAATTCTTTTTTTTGTTCTAATTCGTACCTTTGCAAAGGTATTTAAAATATGCGATTGGTTATTCATTTTTTCAATATTAATATAAAAAAACTCAACAACAAGGGCTTTTATTTAAAAGATGGAACACGGACACGTACACGATGATTTTGCAGATAATGTTGCCTATCAAAACATGAAACAAGGATCAATAGAAGTAATAACAGGTTCAATGTTTTCTGGTAAAACAGAAGAATTGTTGCGCCGACTACGCCGAGCTCGTTTTGCCAAGCTAAATATCAAACTCTTCAAACCAAGTATCGACAATAGGTATAGCACCAATCAAGTAGTGTCGCACGATGCTAATGCTATTGATGCTACGCTTGCCGACTGCGCTACCGACATACTCAACCATGCCGCTGATGCTGACGTGGTTGGCATTGACGAGGCGCAATTTTTCAAGGCTGACATTGTTGATGTGTGTAAGGCATTAGCTGAAAATGGTTGCCGTGTGATAATAGCAGGTCTTGATATGGACTTTATGGGCAAACCTTTCGGTCCGATGCCACAGCTGATGGCTATAGCCAACGATGTGCTAAAGGTGCATGCTATCTGTGTGCAATGTGGTTCTTTGGCTCAGTTTAGCCATCGCACATCGGGTGGGCGAGGTTTGGTAGTGATTGGCGAAACTAATCATTATGAGCCACTTTGTAGGCGTTGCTATGCAATAGCACTGAAGGGGTAACGCAGTGTAGCTGATTTTTCTTATCTTAAGTTTCGCAAGTAGAAATGTACTACAAACATATTTTCAAACACAGCTTTTTCATTAATCTTTTACTTTTTCTGTGCCGACAGAAAAAGTAACAAAAAGAACTCGTCGCTGTTACCACTCCGCTAAAAATTATCTGCGCTACGCTAAACGATTTTAAACTCGCTTCGCTCAAACAGAAAATCGTTTCGGGCGCTTCGCTACGATAATTTTCTTAACGCTCCGTGCCAAAGGCGACAACCGCGAGGTGAAAATCGAGTTTCGTGCTTATTGTTGGAAGCAATTGGTTGTTACATTTCCCTTCGCCCATTCTTATTTTCTGTGCGTTTTTCACTTGCGAAACTTGAGTTATTATTTTTCAATATAAAATAGAAAAGAGCCTATCCCAAAAGCAAAACTTGGAATAGACTCCTTTTTTATCTTACATCTTGCGTTTAGCAGAAACTAATATTTTTCAATATATCATTTCATCTTTGCCATAGCTTGTTCAAGGTCGGCAATAATGTCAGCCACATCCTCTATGCCTACCGACAAGCGAATAAGGTCTGGTGCAACACCAGCTTCGCGCAATTGCTCGTCAGAGAGCTGACGATGTGTGTGACTTGCTGGATGAAGCACACATGTACGAGCATCAGCTACGTGAGTAACTATTGAGATAAAGTCGAGGTTGTCCATAAACTTTATTGCATCTTCACGAGTACCTTTCAGTCCGAAAGCTATTACTCCACACGTGCCATTGGGCATATATTTTTGTGCCAATGAGTAATATTTATTGCTTGGCAATCCGGCATAGTTTACCCATGCTACATTGGGGTTTCTTTCGAGCCACTCTGCCACTTTTTGTGCGTTGTTGCAGTGCTGTTGCATACGCAAGTGGAGTGTTTCAAGTCCGATGTTGAGCAAGAATGAATTTTGCGGTGCCGGAATTGAACCAAGGTCGCGCATAAGCTGACTGATGAGCTTTGTGGTGTATGCCATTTTGCCAAACGACTTGGTGTAGGTAAGCCCATGGTAGCTCTCGTCGGGAGTGCAAAGTCCGGGAAATTTGTCGGCATATTTATCCCAATCGAAGTTGCCACTATCAACCACAACGCCACCTACTTGCGTAGCATGTCCGTCCATATATTTGGTTGTTGAGTGCGTTACAATGTCACACCCCCATTCAAATGGTCGGCAGTTGATAGGTGTAGCAAATGTGTTGTCTATCACCAAAGGCACACCGTGTTTGTGTGCCATATTGGCAAATCGTTCAATATCAAACACATTGCCACCCGGATTGGATATTGTTTCGCCAAAAAAGCATTTTGTATTTGGACGAAATTCTTTTTCAATGCGTTCATCATCCCATTCGGGGTCGATGAAGGTGCACTCAATGCCAAGTTTTTTCAGCGTTACTCCAAAGAGGTTGTATGTGCCTCCGTAGATGGTGTTGCTGGTGATAAAGTGGTCGCCAGCTTGGCAGATGTTGAAGATGGCGTAGAAATTGGCTGCCTGTCCACTCGACGTAAGTACAGCGCCTACTCCACCTTCGAGTGCGGCTATTTTTTTAGCCACAGCATCGTTGGTCGGATTAGCAAGACGTGTGTAGAAGTAGCCTTCGTCTTTGAGGTCGAAGAGGCGAGCCATTTGGTCGCTTGTCTCGTATCTGAAAGTTGTGCTCTGATAGATGGGCAACTGCTGTGGCTCACCCTTCTGAGCTTTCCAACCTCCATGTATACAGATGGTTGCGAGATTTTTTTTCATTGTGGTTTCTGTTCTATTTTGCTTTTTTTATTTCATCCAAATATATTTTTCCTCAACTCTGTCAAATAATCTTTCATCTCTTGCGTATCTTTTTTCTCTATAATGCCCTTCAACCGTGTCATTTGTGAAATAACTTGATTTATTTTATCGGGTGTATAGGGGCTAAAGAGTATTTCAGAGAGCAGGTAGTCGTCTTCTGACAATACGCCTTTGGCAGTTTCGAGGTGCTTGTTGAATGTAGTACCGGGTGCGTCAGGATAGCGCATGCTTGCGGCAAATGCCATGGTGGCTACGAATGGTATAGAGAGTGCGTAGGTCATGGTTTCATCGTGCTGATCAAAGGTGTATTCGTGCAAGTTGAGACCAAGTGAGCCATAGAAGTCTTTGAAGAATACTTTACCCAAATGGTCGCCCTCTGAGATGATGATGGCGTGGTTTTTGCGTAGTTCGCGCAAGTTGGCAAAAGTAGGACCAAACATTGGGTGTGTCGACACGTATGGATGACCGCTTGCCTCATAGAACTCTTTGAGCCCAGTCTTTACCGATGCTATATCAGACAGCATACAATTAGCTGATATATAGGGCAATATACTTTGAAATGTTGACAGAGTATATTTGAGTGTTACGGCGTTGATGATGAGTTCGGGATTGAAGTCGCGGATTTCATCAAGTGTAGTAAGCCTACGTGTGTTGAATACGTATTGTAGTCGTTTGATGTCGACGTCAAAGATGGCTACTTCGTGCAAAAGACACATTGAGTCGGCCAAGAATGCCCCCATTTTGCCCGCACCTACGATACAGATTCTCATTTTTTAGCCTCTTTGTTGAGTTAGTTTTTCTTTGAAAGTTCTTTCATTATGTTGTTCTGCGTAGCAACTGATTCTTCGTGTATATCTTCATACACTTTCACTACGAAGTCTGGGTTCAGTCCTTGCTTTACTGCCTGATCTCTGCGGCTTTGTAGCACTTCGTCGTATCGGCGTTCTTGTAGTATGGTGATGCCGTGCTCGTATTTGTATTTGCCTATTTCTTCTGATATTTTCATACGTTTGGCAAGTGTTTCGAGCAATGTTACGTCGAGTTTGTCTATTTCGCCACGTAGTTCGTCAAGTGTCTGGCGAGGTTTGTCAGCTATGGCATGGTCGCGCAATACGATGCCGTCAAGTATCATCTTGAGGTGTGCAGGCGTTACTTGTTGCTTAGCGTCGCTCCAAGCGCGTGCGGGGCATTCGTGGCTCTCTATTATAAGACCGTCGAAGTTGAGGTCCATTGCCTCTTGCGATACATCTTGAATGAGGTCGCAGTTGCCTGTGATGTGCGATGGGTCAGTGATGATGGGCAAGTTGGGTATGCGGCGATGCAACTCAATGGGTATTTGCCACATTGGGTGGTTTCTGTATTTGGTTTTCTCATAGGTTGAGAAACCGCGATGTATGGCACCAAGTTTCTTTATTCCGGCACGGTTCAAACGTTCAAACGCACCTATCCACAATTCGAGGTCAGGGTTTACGGGGTTTTTGATGAGCACTGGCAAGTTGGTTCCACGCAGTGCATCGGCTATTTCTTGCACAGCAAATGGGTTGGCTGTAGTGCGAGCTCCAATCCAAAGTAGGTCGACACCATATTTTATGGCTTCATGTACGTGGTGAGCTGTAGCAACTTCGGTAGATATGAACATGCCAGTTTCTTTTTTCACTCGTTGCATCCATGGCAAACCTTCAGAGCCAACACCCTCAAATGCACCAGGACGTGTACGAGGCTTCCAGATGCCAGCACGGAATATTTTTACACCGTTGGCTGCCAATTCTTGTGCTGTATTTATTACTTGTTCTTCAGTTTCTGCTGAGCATGGACCAGCAATAACAATAGGGCGAGTGAGTTCGATACCGGGGAGCGTTATGGGCTCCAAGTCCAATTTAGTTTCCATTATATTTTGTTTTTTATTATTTTTTATTGAATGATAACAATCTGACTGATAATATATTGAATATTTATTTCATAGCTTTAATGCGCTTTAGTGCTTCTTCAAAAACTGGCACTTTGGCACATAGCGATATGCGCAAAAATCGTTCACCTTGGCTGCCAAATATGAAGCCGGGGGTGATGAATACGCCTGTCTGTTTGAGCACTTCGTCGCTTTGCGCTTCAGCATTTGCCCATTTATCGGCCACCTGAGCCCAAACAAAGAGTCCGCCTTGCTTGCGGTTTACTTTGCAACCAAGTGTTTCCATTATCTCAAAGGCATATTTTTGTCTTTCTCTATACTCTTTGTTTATCTTGTCGAACCAATCTTTTTGCAATGTCAGAGCTTTGGCTGCTGCCATTTGCATTGGGCGGAAAACGCCACTATCCATATTCGATTTCACTTTGAGTACAGTGGCTATCACGTCGGCATTAGAGGCTGCCATACCAAAACGCCAACCTGCCATATTGTGTGCCTTCGACATTGAGTTGAGCTCAATGGCTACATCTTTTGCACCTTCAACAGCCAAGAGGCTTATTGGATGTTCGTTGAGAATGAAACTATATGGGTTGTCGTTGCAGATGAGTATGCTGTGTCGGCGACCAAAGTCTACTATTTTTTCATATAACTCCATAGTAGCGGGTGCGCCGGTTGGCATGTTCGGATAGTTTATCCACATCATCTTTACCCCCTTGAGGTCGGTTTTCTCCAGTTCGTCGAAGTCGGGTTGCCAGCCTAAATGTTCATAGAGCTTGTATTTTATGGTGCGAGCTCCTACAAGATTGGCTACCGACGAATAGGTTGGATAGCCCGGATCTGGCACGAGAACGCCATCGCCTTCATTGATAAATGCCATCATGATGTGCATAATACCCTCTTTGGAACCTATGAGTGGCAATATTTCGTTGCTCGGATTGAGTTTTACGCCATACCACTGCTCATACCATTGTGCGTATCCATTGCGTAGTTCAGGTATACCTACATATGATTGATAGCCGTGTACGTTGGGTTTGCGTGCTTCGTTGGCGAGTGTCTCTATCACCTCATCGGCAGGTGGCATATCGGGGCTACCTATTCCGAGGTTGATAACGTCAGTGCCAGCTTGTCGCATAGCATCAAGGCGTCTATTGTTGCGCGAGAAGTAGTACTCTTGTACTGTGTTTGCTCTTTTCGATGGCTCTATTATCATAGCGTTTTGTAGTTGTTATCAGTATGGTTGATGTTTAGTCTTCGTGGCTTTGCCTGCCGTTTTCATATTCGCCAAGCACAACAAGTTTGGCACATAGCGGACGAACTGCATCGAGGGCTTGTATGTAGCGTGTGTAGTTGTTGAATGAGAGGTCTATATAGAATAGGTATTCCCATTCGTGCCCAACAACAGGATTCGACTGTATTTTTGATAGGTTGATGCCGTAGAATGCGAGTATTGTTAGCACTTTTGACAAACTGCCCACTTCGTTGCCGGGTAGCGAAAATACTATCGACGAGCGGTTGATGCGGTTTTGTGCCAATAGGTCGTCAATTTCGGTGCGTCCTCGGTCGCTCACTACCAAGAATCGGGTAAAGTTTTTCTTGTTGGTTTCGATGCCTTTGTGTAATATGTTGAGGCCATATAGGCTGGCTGCCAATTCTGGAGCGATGGCGCCCACTGTTCTGAGCTGCTTGTCGGCTACATCTTTGGCTGATAATGCTGTGTCGTCGCTCTCGGTGATGCGTATGTGCGGATAGTCGCGAAAGAAGGCTTCGCATTGGCGCAGTGCCATTGGATGTGAACGCACTTCGGTGAGGTCTTCCATTTTCACGCCGGGCAGTGCCATCAGGTTGTGTTTGATGCGCAGTTTGTATTCGCCTATCACCTCCAAGCCTGAATCTTTAAGCAGTGTGTAGTTTGACTGTATTGAGCCAACAAGTGTATTTTCAATGGCTACTATGCCGTAGAGTGAACGGTCTTGGCGTACTCGGTTGAATAGCTCTTCAAATGTAATGCAAGGCACTATTTCAACGTCGTATCCTTCAAAAAATTCGCGTGCTGCTATTTCATGGTTTGCACCGGCTACGCCTTGTATTGCCACTCTTTTTTTCTCTTTCATTTTTTCTCTATCAAAACAAAAAACCCACCTTGTTCGGGTGGGCTTTTGTTAGTTCGTTATCGTTTTATCATCACATACAACACCCACCCTTTTCTTGGCGATAACCAAAAAAGTAAAAGTAAAAGCCAATATAAAATCGGGTGTTGAACATAATTCTTTCTTGTTTGCTTTTGATTTCACACTGCGAAGATATAAAAACTATTTATACGATGTTCACTTTACCTCTGAAAAGTTTTAATTTTTTCTTCTGTGTTAAAATTTTAATTGAGCGAAGCTAAACAATTAAATGAAAAGATCCGTGATGTTATTTTGCTCCTTGTCCATCGTTTACCTTTTCAGCGGGCACTATTTTATATAGTTTGTCGTTTCGACGAACTTTGTTTGGCACTGGCATTGAGAATACATCGCCTTTGCGCACTATGTTGGTGGGCGAAAGTGCTACACGCAGTTCGCTTACTTCAGCTTCGAGCACGCCTGTGGTTGCACCCATCACTACTATTTTATCTCCTACGCTTAGCTCGCCTGTTTCCATTACAAATTCGCCTACGCCAAGTTTCGAGAAGCAGTTTTGAGCTTTGCCTATGTATACTTTTTTTTCTGTTGCCATATTGCCATATCTGCCACTCCATTCGCCCATTTTCTGCCCCAGATAATAGCCATCCCAAAAGCCTCTGTTGAAGACTTTGGAGAGTTGTTCGTCCCAATGTCCTTTTTCTATTTGGTCATATTGACCATTGCATACGGCGTTTATAGCTTCGTTGTAGCATTTTACAACGGTGTATACGTAGTCGGCCGAGCGAGCGCGCCCCTCTATTTTCAGCACACGCACACCTGCATCGAGCATGCGGTCTATGAAGTCAATGGTTTTGAGGTCTTTGGGCGACATGATGTATTTGCCGTCAACTTCGAGTTCGGTGCCTGTTTCGCGGTCGCGCACGAGGTAGCTACGTCGACACACTTGCAAGCATGCGCCCCGATTGGCCGATTCGCCAAGTGTGTTGAGACTCAGATAGCATTTTCCACTCACTGCCATACAGAGTGCACCATGGGCAAACATCTCTATTTTGACAAGGTCGCCTTTGGGTCCTCTGATATTTTCGCGCTCTATGGCTTGATGTATCTCCTTCACTTGCTCCATGTTACATTCACGCGCAAGCACCATTACGTCGGCCATTTGGCTAAAAAACTTTACTGCCTCTACGTTGGTAAGGTTGCATTGTGTTGATATGTGTACTTCAACGCCTATCTGTCGGGCATAGGTGATAACTGCCAAGTCTGATGCTATGATGGCTGTTACTCCATTTTCTTTGGCAGCATCAACCACTTCGCGCATCAGCGAGAGTTCGTTGTTGTAGATGACGGTGTTGACGGTGAGGTAGGTTTTGACATTGTGTTGGTTGGCTATTTCAACTATTTTGCGCAGGTCGTCTTTGGTGAAGTTGTTTGACGAACGCGAACGCATATTGAGCTGTTCTATGCCAAAATAAACTGAGTCAGCACCAGCTTGCAATGCTGCCATAAGCGACTCATACGAGCCTACTGGTGCCATTATTTCAATGTCGGTTCTGCTTATATTCATTTATCTGCGTTGATTATCGTTCGACATAAGTTGCAATATGGCTCTACCTGTAAGTGTATCAGGTTCAGCTGCTTGTGTATCAAGGCGCAACCATACATTACCTCTATTGTCGTACACTTGATAGTTTTTGTCGTCAACATAGCCATATCCGTCGTTGAAGTCAAAAAATGAGTAACCAGTAGTTGTTGGGTTGAGCAAGTCTTTGCTAAAGGTAAAATCGTCAGCTGCGATGCCAAGCTGATTGAGCAACGTTACTGCCAAATCTATTTGCGTACCTTTTTTTGCCACTATTGTATCGGTACAAGCCAATGCGCCACCTGTGAGTATCAGTGGTATATTGAAGCGTTTTTTGTCGTCAACGCCTACATTTTGCGGTCCGCCATGCCCATGGTCGGCCATAAGTATAACGAGCGTGTTGCTCCACCACTCTTGCTGCTTGGCATTGGCTATAAATTCGCCCAAACATTTATCTGTATAATACATTGAGTTGAGATATTCATCGTCCAACTGTTTTTCCATTGGCACTATAAATGGCTCGTGACTCGACAGTGTAAAGTAGAAATCGAAAAATGGTTGTGGCTGTTGGTTGGCTTCGGCGAGCAAACGTCGAAAGGTATATTCGTCATGAGTACCCCACTTTGGTCCGCGTGTTTCGGCCCCAAAATCGTCTTCAGTAATAACATGGTCGAAGCCAGCAATATTAACTAACGAATTGAAATTGTTAAAATTGAGATCGCCACCATATATAAATGTCTGACTATTATAGCCTACTTCACGCAGTTTGCGAGGCAAGAATGATAACGATTGTGTCTTTTTTGGATACTGAATGATGCTAAATGTTGGCAACACTGGATATCCACACATAGCCGCCACAAGTCCTTTGCCAGATCGGTCGCTGGCTGCCATCAGATTACTAAATGCGACGCTCTCTTTGAGCAATGCTTTGATGTTTGGTGTAGCATTTTCGCCGCCCAAATATTCTATACCGTGAGCCGAAAAGCTTTCGAGCAAGATGAAGATGATATTGGGGCGTTGTGTTTTCAAGATGGCAACTGGCTCACCTGTATGATGCGTCAGTTTGCTAAATATAGCTTCAGCATCGGCATCATCCATATAACGATATACTGCCGAGGCACTATCAAGACGTTTGGTTGAATACAAGAAGTTCCATACTGCATTCATTGCCACATGATTAGCAAACTGATATTGGCTAAAATATGCGCGGCTATTGCTCAGTGGAGCTATGCCAAAGCCGCCACGTATGGGTATTATCATAGCAGCACCTATCACAAGCATCATAAGTGCACTAACTATCTTACCTACAATGTTTTGAGGCGGAACTATTTTAGTTTTAATGATGCGCACAAGCATCGAATGCAATAGCATATTGTTGCCAATAACCAACGCTATACATATTATAAGGTAAACTACCAATGCCCACATTTCGATGGCATCAGTGGTTGATGCGGCTATGCATGTAGCATCGTAGTGGAAGCCCCAAAAGCCGTAAATAATGCCGTCGGCTGGTAGCAAAAAGGTAATTACCGATGAAAGTATTACTGCAATGGTGTAGCACACATGTAGCAATTTGCTTATGCTTACAAACTGCGAACCTATAGCTACAATAACACAAAAAAGCAACGACAAGTAGCCCGCTATACTAACATCGAAAACCATGCCGTGCAACAATGCCGACATCAGTTCGCTTGGTGGCACATCGATGGCTTTGCTACTATTGATAAAAATAAAGAGTATGCGTTGCAACAAAAATGTTACTAACCAAAACAAGCAGTGCATCAGTAAGAATTGCACCAATTTCAATACATTCGACAAACTTTGTTTCATCTTAACCTTTCTCTCAAAAAACGTGCAAAATTACAATTTTTCAATACAACGACCTAACAATAGCATCGACGTTGGGATATTCAAACTCAAAGCCCATATTTTGCAAGCGTTTGGGCTCTACTTTGCAATTTTGTTCGAGCAATGCTATGGCGCGCCCCGTCAGGATGCGAACAAATATATCCATAAATGGGAAATGCAAACTTTTGTCTCTCGATGAAAATGCCTCAGATAGCTCGCGCAACGAAGCCATTTCTGGTATAGTGAGGTTGAATATGCCATTGGCATTGTCGTTGTTGATAAACATTTCGCAAGCTTTCACGGCATCGTCGATGTGTATCATCGGAATGCACTGATAACCATCGCCCACATAGCCACTTATTTTGCGCCTAAAGAGCCTTTTGAGTAGCGAAAATAGCCCATGCGACTTGCTCATTATATAGCCACATCGCACCAACACTAAGCGCACTTGTGGCAAGCGTTTGCGTAGCTTCATTATCTCTTTGGTTTCCATCTGCGCCACTTCTGATGTGAATGTTTCACCGTATTGCACTGAGAAGTCGTCATGTACTTCATAGGGGTCATAAATCATGGCATTGGAGAGTTGCAAAACTACTTGTGGTTTATCTTTGCAATATCTGAGCGCCTCTATAACAGCGCGTATAGATAACATTCGGCTACAATATATATCGTGCACATATCGGTCTGACCATTTTGCTACAAAGTTGGCTCCAACCGTATTGCAGACGGCATAACATCCATCGATGCGCTTGGCAAGCATAGGTGCAGGTGTGCGCGTAAGGTCGTCGGCAGAGAGCATTGTGAGTTCATATCCTTTATCTTTCAGATAGGCTGATAGTGCATTGCCCAGCACCGTTCCTTTGCCACATATCACTACTCTACTTGCCATTGCGCTACCCTTGTGTGTGTGTTTACATTTTCTCCAATTGTTCACCCAGCTCCATAACTGTGTCGATGCCAATAAATGTGCCACGGTCAAACAAAGTGATGTGCCCCGTTTCTTCTGACACTACTATTGCTATTGCATCACTCACTTCTGTTATGCCCAATGCCGAACGATGTCGCAAACCAAAATGCTTTGGTATGTCCATTTTTTGCGACACTGGCAATATGCACGCTGCAGCCAATATTTTGTGTTTATCCACAATCATAGCTCCATCGTGTAGAGGAGTGTTTTTGAAGAATATTGTTTCAATGAGTTGCTGCGAATATTCTGCATTTATTTCGTCGCCTGTAGCTATAAAGTCTTTCAGTCCTACGCTACGCGCAATAACTATCAGCGCTCCAGTTTTTGTTTTCGACATATTGTCGCACGACTTCACTATGCTCGAAACAAAATCAGTATCTTGTTCGTCAACAGCCAATGCATTGTCGATACCATATTTTCTGATAACATCGTATTTTGAGCCTATCATCACCAAAAATCGGCGTACTTCTTGCTGAAATATGATAATCAGTGCCAACAAGCCGATGCTGATAAAGCTATCCATTATGCCTGAAAGCATCGACATTTTGAGTGCCCTAACAATAAACCATAGCAACAAAAAGCCAACTATCGACACCACTATCGACAATGCTACAGTGCCTTTCATTAGCTTATAGATTGCATTCATTATATAGGCACATAGCACTATATCAATTACATCAAATAGTCGTATTTCAAAAAATGGGGACATACAAACTTATATTTTCAAGGCTACAAATATACATAATCTGAGGCTCTATTGAACTCTATGAGGTATTCTATTAATTCTAATTTTTTATTTTACTCAAGTTTCGCAAGTAAAGTAGCCCCGAATGGGCGAAAGAAATATAACCAACAAATTGCTTTCAACAACTAGTACGGAACCCGATTTTCACCTCGCGGTTGTCGCCTTTGGCACGGAGCGTTAAGAAAATTATCGTAGCGAAGCGTTAAAAACGATTTTCTGTTTGAG
>CAJONN010000049.1 GCA_905235955.1 uncultured Marinilabiliaceae bacterium | reverse complement strand
GTGCAATAAAAAAGTAAAAAAATCAAAAAAAACAGCCACTAAAATGTTGTGAATGTGTATAAAAATGAAACGAATATGAGATGAAAATAGTAAAAGATGGAGAATGATTTTTGAAAATAAATATTATTTGTATCTTTGTATTGTTAATTTTTAACCACAGGCAAAATGAATACGTTGATACCAGGTTCAGACAGAACTCCTACTATCTCGATGCAAGATGGAACATTCTCAATTACGGGTCGTTCGTATATGGAGAATTCCGTAGAGTTCTATGCACCAGTGAAAAAGCTCATTGAGGAACACGAGGGTGCTTTGCAAGTTGATATCCGTCTAGACTTCTTCAACACAAGTAGTTCGAAGTGCCTGATGGATTTGCTATTCATTGTTGATAAAAAAGTAATGGCAGGTGGCGAGTGTTCCATCAAGTGGTCATACAAAACCGACGATGAAGATATGCGCGATGCTGCAGAAGAGTTTCGCGATTTGTTGAAACACGTGCATGTGGAATTAGAAGAAATAGACGATTAGAAACAATGTTAGTTTTATCGGAACCAACAGAAAAAAGTCCATTGATAACCTTAGACGGTGACGTCTTAAATATATCTGGTCGCTCATATATGAGCAATGCCGTTGATTATTATAGAGGTATACTATATAAAATAGCCGATCTTAGTCAAGACCGGCTTTCGGTTATTGTAGAATTGGAATATTTCAACACAAGCAGTTCAAAATGTTTGCTCGAAATATTCAAAACCGTAGCTCGCAAAGCAGAAAATGGCATGAATGCCAATGTGGTGTGGAAATGTACATCGAAAAATCCTGAAATGCTTGAAACTGGAGAAGATTACAGAGACCTCATCACCAATATCCCATTTGAGATAGTAAAAGAAGACTGATTGTAATTGATAGCTGACACTATTGATAAGTAATTCAGCTACAGCACGATAGAATACGTGCATTCTCTGAAAAAATTAGATGAAGAAACTTCACAAATTCATACTCAAAAGCTATGCAGGTCCGTTGGCCATGACATTCTTCATCTCCGTATTTATCTTGGTGATGCAAGGTTTGTGGCGTTATGTTGACGACATTGTAGGCAAAGGTCTGGAAATAAGCGTAATGCTTGAAATGCTCTTCTACGTGTCGTTGCAAGTAGTGCCAATGGCATTGCCACTTGCCATCTTGCTTGCCTCGCTAATGGCGTTTGGCAACTTGGGCGAAAACTACGAGCTCATTGCCATGAAAGCATCGGGCATATCGCTTTTTAGAATAATGCGACCACTCACGATACTTACAATATTTGTATCAATAACAGCATTTTGGTTCTCCAACAATGTTTTGCCCGTAGCCAACCTCAAATTCTACACTCTCCTCTATAGCGTTAGGCAGGCACGCCCCGAACTTGAGATACGTGAAAAAATATACTACGATGGCGTCGACGGATTTAGAATAAAAATTGACCACAAAAATCCGAAGACGGGTATGATGTATGACCTTATCATTCACGATCATAGAGATAAAATCAACCGAAATGTCAATGTTACAATGGCCGACTCTGGCAAGATGGATATTGATGACCGTGCAGGCGTTATCCTCCTCACCCTTTATGATGGCGTTACATACGACGAAAAAGTGGCAATGGGCAACTCACGTCTTTCTGATCGCGTACGCCAAATGTATAGGCACGATGAATTTACAGAGCAAAAAGTATTGGTAAAAGTTGATGGCTTCGACTTTTCAAGAGCCGATGAAAATATATACAAAGGCAACGACCGTATGAAAAACCTTGAGCAGTTGCGTCACGACTCTGATTCGCTTCATCACGTAACAGACTCTATTACAAACGAAATAGCAAAGCAAGCATCGGGCTACCAAATGCGCAAAACACGCTACAGATATTCTACAGACTCAGCATATACCGCTGCTATAGATACAGCCATCATGCTCAATGTTGATAGTCTTATGCTCATTCTTACTGATCAGCAAAAACGTAGTGCAGTAGAAACAGCATTGCGCCAAGCCAAAAGCAATAAGCAGTTCATCGACGAACGCCTTACACAATTCAACAATGAGCAACTCAAGGTCAATAGGCACGAAATGGAGAAACATCGCAAATTTGCTATGCCCATGGCATGTTTGATATTCTTCTTTATTGGTGCGCCACTTGGTGCAATCATCAGAAAGGGCGGACTTGGTATGCCTGTGGTAATATCCGTATTTTTCTTCATATTCTATTATATTATTGATACGTTTGGAGCAAAATGTGCACGCGAAAGCGTTTGGCCAGTGTGGTGCGGCATGTGGCTCTCAACGGCATTGCTGGCTATTATTGGCTCATTTCTCACATATAAATCGGCAACCGACTCAGCTCTGTTTAAGTCAGAGGCATATCAGAAGTTGGCCGACAAGCTAAAGAAGCGCATAATGAAGAAAAAAGCTGATGCTGACGAAGATTCTGAAGAATAATAAAAAAAATATAATATATCAACAAAATGCCTGATAATAAACTTGATACAATAGAGGAAGCTATAGATGCCTTTCGTGAAGGCGAATTCGTTATTGTTGTGGATGATGAAGACCGCGAAAACGAAGGCGATTTTATTATCGCAGCTGAAAAAGTAACTCCGGAAAAGATAAATTTTATGCTCAAAAATGGTAGAGGGGTGCTTTGTGCGCCAATCACCATTGACCGATGCAAGGAACTTGAACTCGACCACATGGTAGGTAACAATACATCAGTGTTGGGTACGCCATTTACCGTTACGGTTGACAAACTCGAAGGCTGCACAACTGGTGTTTCTACTCACGACCGCGCAGCTACCATACGTGCTTTGGCCGACCCTGCCTCAAAACCATCAACATTTGGTCGTCCCGGACATATCAATCCGCTATATGCACAAAACAGAGGCGTACTACGTAGGGCAGGGCATACCGAGGCTGCCGTTGACCTTGCTCGCCTTGCAGGGTTGTATCCAGCTGCCGCTCTGATAGAGATAATGAACGAAGATGGCACCATGGCTCGCTTGCCTCAGCTGATGGAAACGGCGAAGAAATACAACATGAAGATTGTAAGCATCAGAGACCTCATTGAATATCGTTTGCGTCAAGAATCGATAATAGAAAAAGGTGTCGAAGTGCATTTGCCTACAGAGTATGGCGAATTTCGCTTAATACCATTCCGTCAAAAATCAAACGGCAAAGAACATATTGCACTCATCAAAGGTACGTGGGAGAAAGATGAACCAATACTCGTAAGAGTACACTCATCGTGCATGACGGGCGACATATTTGGTTCGATGCGTTGCGAATGTGGCGAGCAGTTGCACAAATCAATGCAAATAATTGAAAAAGAGGGTAAAGGCGTTGTTGTGTACCTCAATCAAGAGGGACGCGGCATAGGCTTAATGTCGAAAATAGAGGCCTATAAATTGCAAGAAGAGGGACTTGACACCGTTGATGCCAACATACATTTGGGTTACGATGCCGATGAACGCGACTACGGTGTTGGTGCATCGATACTGAAAGAACTTGGAGTAACCAAAATGCGCCTAATGACCAACAACCCTGTGAAACGCATCGGACTTGAAGGATTCGGACTTACAATAGTTGAAAATGTTCCGATAGAAATAACCCCCAACAAATACAACAAGCGCTATATGGAAACCAAGCGCGACAGAATGGGACACCTTTTGCACCTATAAACAAAATTATTCTGCTCAATGGCAACCGATTTAGTCATAATTCCAACCTATAACGAAAAAGAGAATATCACCGCAATGATAAGCGCGATATTCTCACTTAGTCGAGACTTCGACATCCTCATCATTGATGATGGTTCGCCCGATGGCACCGGTGATATTGTGAAAGATTTGATGGTGAAGTATGACGACTGTCTGTTCCTCATCGAACGCAAGGGTAAGCAAGGTTTAGGTACAGCTTATATTATGGGCTTTAAGTGGGCTCTGGAACGCGACTATGAATATATTTATGAAATGGATGCCGATTTTTCGCATCCACCCAAAGACCTATTAGAACTGCATGAGGCTTGCTCTGACCATGGCGCCGACCTTGCTATTGGCTCGCGATATATATCAGGTGTAAATGTAGTCAACTGGCCGATGGGGCGTGTTTTGATGTCGTATTTTGCTTCGGTCTACGTGCGTTTGGTTACGGGCATGAAGATAATGGACACTACGGCTGGCTTCAAATGTTATACTCGGAAAGTGCTTGAAACTATCAATTTCGACAAAATTAAGCTCAAAGGCTATGGCTTCCAGATAGAGATGAAGTTTACTACTTGGAAATATGGCTTTAGAATAGAAGAAGTGCCTATTATTTTTACTGATCGAAAACAAGGCGCATCAAAGATGAGTGGAGGTATATTCAACGAAGCTGTGTGGGGGGTTATCGGAATGAAAATACGTAGTTGGTTTCGCAGTTATAAGCGATAAAATAGCACAATATGAAACAGCTAATAACCAATGTAGAAATAGTAAATGAAGGCAAGCGCGAGTTTAAGCATCTGCTCATAGATGATGATTTGATAGCTGCTATTTTGCCTCTTGACGAACCCATCTTGCCAATAGCCGATGTACAGATTGATGGGCGTGGGAAAATGTTGCTTCCGGGTGTTATTGACGACCAAGTGCATTTTCGTGAACCGGGTCTGACACAAAAAGCCGACATAGCATCAGAGTCGGCAGCAGCCGTAGCAGGTGGCGTAACTTCGTTTATGGAGATGCCCAACACCATTCCGCAAACAACAACATTAGAAACTTTGACCTCTAAGTATGAGCGGGGTTCGCAGAGTTCGTTGGCCAATTACTCTTTTTATATAGGTGCAACAAATGATAATTTAGACGTTATTACATCAGTAGATTATAGTCAAGTGTGTGGTATTAAGCTATTTATGGGCTCGTCAACGGGCAATATGCTTGTTGACAACGAGGCAACACTTTCGGCACTATTTGAGGCTGCACCAGCCATTATTACCGCACATTGCGAAGATGAAACAACCATCAGAGCCAACATCGAAGCATACAAACAGCGGTATGCTGACAATGTGCCGTGGCATTGCCATGCGCAGATACGTTCAGCTGAAGCTTGCTACAAGTCGTCAGCAAAGGCAGCTGCTTTGGCACGCAAATATGGCGCACGCTTACACATATTGCACCTCTCTACTGCTGATGAACTTACGTTGCTCGACGATGGACCACTCAGTAGCCGAAAGATAACAGGCGAAGTGTGTGTGCATCACCTTTGGTTTTCTGATGCTGACTATGCTACTAAGGCGCAGTGGATAAAGTGGAATCCATCGATAAAGGCGGCTAAGCATCGAGATGCATTGCGGCAGGCTGTGAAGAGTGGGCTAATATCAGTAGTGGCTACTGACCATGCTCCGCACACTATTGCCGAAAAAAATAAAGGCAATTATTTCAACACACCATCAGGAGCACCAATGGTGCAACACTCGCTTGTAGCTATGCTTGAGATGGCTCAGATGGGGCTTTGGAGCTATGAAGATGTAGTTGACCAAATGTGTCATCGACCAGCACAACTTTTTGGCGTGAGCAAGCGTGGTTTTATTCGCCAAGGATACAAAGCCGACCTTGTTTTGGTAGAGAAAGCTACTTGGCAAGTGCAACCCGATAATATTCTATATAAATGTGGTTGGTCGCCAATGGAGGGCGTAGAATTTCATCATCGTGTATGCCAAACATTTGTCAACGGCAACTTGGTGTTTGATAATGGCAAGCTTGATACATCGGTGCGTGGCGAGCGATTGTTGTTTGATAGATAAATCAGTTGTTTTTTTCTCCAAAAAAATAAAGCGATATGACACTAAATACAAAGATTTTTGGCTCAATAGCAGCATCTTTTCTTGCTGCGTGTACAACACCAACAGTAGAGTTAAATATTACTCATGATGCATCAACTACAGGCACTGTAGTGGCCGACACTATTACATATTTGGTATATGTGCGTCCGCAAAATCCGGCCGATGATTACGAAGTAGCCTATCTGTCGCACTTGCAGAAAGATGAGCTTGTAAATCAGATATTTGAGTCGGTTTATCAGCACGGAGCAAAGGCTCATGACTTTGTTACAGGCGAAGAACTTAGCATAGATGATATTAAAACACGTGAGATTGAAGACTCTAACTATTCGCGTGATAATGTTTCGGCCATTCAGTTTACTGAAGAATGGGTTTATGACGCTAAGTCGTTGTTGTTTCAGAAAAAAGTGCTCAAAATACACATCGGATATGCAGTATATGATGAAGATAGCATCATAGTTGCCAATCGTCCGAGTTGGGTTATCGATATGAAATAAAAATATAACTATCAAGATATGAGGCAGTTGGTTTGCGGTGTTGCAACATTTTTGTTGGCATCGGCATCGCTTATAGCGCAAAATATCAATGTGCTCTACACCACCGATGTGCACGGAGCAATATTTCCGTATAGCTTTACCGAAGAAAAAGCTGTAAACAATAGTATGTCGCAGGTATTCAGCTATATACAAGCTGTGCGCGACACATCGGTCAACGTCATAGTGCTTGACAATGGCGACTTCTTGCAAGGCACACCAGTAAACTATTACTACAACTACGTAGAGCCTACAGCTGTCAACATTGTCTCTGAAGTATACAACTATTTGGGTTTTGATGCAATAGGTGTTGGCAATCATGATATAGAGCCCGGTCATGAAGTATATGACAAAATAAAGCACGAACTGCACATGCCGTTGATAGCTGCCAATGCCGTTGATAAACAGACGCGTCAACCATATTTTGCTCCATACATAGTAGCTGAGCGCAGTGGCAAGCGCATAGCTGTCATCGGACTTATAACGCCGTATATATCGCATTGGTTGCCAGAGAGTAAGTGGGCTGGCATCGACTTTGAAGATATGGTAGAAAGTGCACAAAAATGGGTAAATATTGTGCGCGAGAAAGAGCATCCGGATGCCATCATCGGACTATTTCATTCAGGTTATGACTATACCTATGGCGGACAAACTGCCGATTCTTATTGCAACGAAAATGCATCGGTCTTGGTAGCTGAACGTGTTGAGGGCTTCAATGCCATACTCATTGGGCACGACCACAAAATGTACAATCGCACAATTCTTGGTCCGAAAGGTGCAGAGGTAGCAGTGCTCGATGCTGGTACAGCAGCACGCAATGTTGGTTTGCTCAGCATAAACTTTGATGCACAAGGTAAAGCTCATTGCAAGACGCAACTTGTTGATATGAAAAATGTTGCGCCGTCAGCTCAATTCGACCAAAACTTTGCATCGCATTTGGATAAAGTAAAAAATTATACGCAAAAACAATTGTCGTATGTATCCACAGAGATGCATTCTACTGAGGCACTCTTTGGCAGCGCAAGCATAGTAGACGTAGCGCACAAAGCAATGCTTAGCTATGCCAAAGCCGATGTTAGCATATCTGCGCCATTGCAGTTCAATACAGTCATACCAGTTGGTAATCTGACGGTGGGTAAAATGTTTAGCATATATAGATATGAAAATACACTTAATGTGCTGACACTCAGTGGCGAAGAATTGAAAAATTATTTGGAATATAGCTATAGTTTGTGGCTGTCAGACGATGTTGAAAAAGAGAATCATCTGATAAAAGTCAATGACCGAGGTCGGTTGAAAAATCCGATATTCAACTTTGATAGTGCGGCAGGCATCATCTATACCGTCGATCCGTTTAAGCCTGATGGCGAACGCATTAGCATAGTATCAATGGCTGATGGTACACCTTTCGATATGCAAAAAAATTACACAGTAGCATTCAATAGCTACCGAAGCAATGGTGGTGGTGGGCATCTCGAACGTGGTGCAGGGCTTACGCAACAAGAGATAGCTCAACGTCAAATAAAATCGTTCGACCGCGATTTGCGTAGCATCATAGTTGACTACATCGCCAATAATCCTGATACATGGAATAAACCACTAAACAATTGGAAATTTGTGCCAGAAAATAGAGTGGAAAAATATATAGATGTAGACAAAAAAATATTTAATTTGCAATAATCAAAATAAACATAAAAAGGTATGAAGAAAATTTTCAAAGTATTGGCCATTACAATAGTGGTTATTGTAGCTCTTTTGTTTGCTATACCTTATTTATTTAGCGACAAAATAGAGCAAGCAGTTAAAGATGAGATAAATAACTTGGTAGATGCCAAAGTTGATTATTCAAACTTCTCATTGTCAATTTTTAGCAGTTTCCCTGATTTGCGTGCCGGACTTGAAGGCGTTTCAGTTGTTGGCAACGGACGTTTCGACGGCGATACATTGGCATATATAGGTGAGTTTAGTGCCGATATCAAGATTCTGCCACTTCTCGATGGCGATATAGCTATCAACTCTATTATACTCAACTCGCCAGTAGTACGTGGCATAGTTACTGCCGACTCAGTTGCCAACTGGGACATATATCACGCAGAACCAGATACCGCTGTTGCAGAACCAGACACAACAGCAGCGGCACCACTCAAAATAGACCTACGCAAAGTAGCTATTACTGATGCCGACATAAAGTACATCGACTCAACGATGAACCTCTTGGCACATATAGCCGACCTCGATCTCGACCTCTCTGGCAATATGGACGGCGACATCATGAACACTACACTTGCCCTCGATGTAGCTGCTATCAACGTAGAGATGGACAAAATACATTATCTCAAAAACTCTACAGTTGACTTTGATGCAGAAATAGAGGCCGACTTGGGCAACAACAAATATTCGTTCAAAGAAAATACACTCAACTTCAGTGGTATCCCACTCGCATTCGATGGCTTTGTGCAGCTCAAAGACTCTTCTACCGTAGTAGATCTGAAGTTGGCTGCCAACGAAACAAAATTCAAAACTCTATTGGCACTCATACCAGACTATATAATGAAGGATGTTGAAGGCCTAAAAATGGATGGCTCATTTGAACTCTACGCTGATGTAGATGGCGAATATATAGATATGGACAACATACCAGCCATTGATGCAGCCTTCAAGGTAAACAATGGCGTAGTTAAATATCCTGACCTCCCCAAATCGCTTGACAATATCAACATCGACGTAGTTGTAAAAAATCCCGGTGGCGCTGCTGACCTCACTACAGTTGATGTAAACAAATTGCACTTTGAGCTTGGCAACAACCCATTCGATGCATTCCTCAACCTCGTTAAGCCCATTAGCAATCCAACATTTAGCGCAGGCATTAATGGCACAATCGACCTCAATTCGCTCAAAGATGCACTGCCACTTGATAGCATAAGTGTTGGTGGTATTGTGAATGCCGACCTCAAAGTGGCTACCAATATGGCAGCTATCGACAAAGAGCAATATGAAGATATGAAAGCTGAAGGCACTATCGGACTTAACAATTTTACATTTGAAAGCACCGACTTCCCACAAGGTGTCAACGTGTCAGAAGCAAAACTTGTATTTACACCAAAATATTTGCAACTCGACCCACTTAAAGCTACAGTTGGTAAGAGCGACTTCAATGCAGCTGGCAAGGTAGAAAGCTATTTGCCATACGTCTTGAGCGATGGAACAATCAAAGGTTCGCTCCAACTCAAATCTGACCTCATCGACTGCAACGAACTACTTGGCTCTGACAATCAATCACAACCAACAGAAACTGCAGCTGCTGACACTACTACAACAACAAATGCTGAAAGTGGCATTGTTGAAGTGCCAAAGAATATAGACTTTGCACTTAGCACTGACATAAAGAAGATACTCTACGACCGCCTCACAATTACCAACGTCAATGGTGGTGTAATTGTAAAAGATGGTGTGGCAAAACTCAACAACCTCAAGCTCAACTTGTGCGAAGGTACGGTAGGTCTCAATGGTGCATACAATACACAAGACATCAAAAAGCCGTTCATTGATATGAATTTTGCCCTTACCGATGTAGATGTTAACTCTCTAACCAATTCATTCTCAACCATCGATAGCCTCTTGCCAATAGCACAAAAAGCTTATGGCAAAGTGAGCATCGCAATGGATTTGGTTAGCGATCTCGATCAAGAGATGTCGCCCATAATCAAAACTATGAACGGCAAAGGTTCATTCAAGAGTGAAAAACTCTCGCTCAAGGGTTCTGACTTCCAAGCTAAACTGTCTAAATTGCTCAACAATAATAAATACAACGACCTGACACTAAAGAGTTTCCAAGGTTCGTTTACTATGGTCAATGGCGATATAATTCTCTCTCCATTCAAGATAAATATGCTCGACAAAGTTGCAACATTGTCAGGCAAACAAGGTTTGGATAAGAGTATGAATTACTTGATGTCGATACCAATTAGCCGAGCAGAAATATCGTCGCTCATAGGTAAAGCTGGCATATCAGTATCGAGCACAGGCAACGATATACCTGTTGGCATCAACATTGGCGGAACACTCAACAAACCTGAGTTGAGCCTCAACACTGACGAACTCAAATCGTCGGTTGCTAACGAGGTGAAAGAACAAGTAAAAGAGAAGGTAACCGAAAAGGTGACAGAGGTAGTTGATAAAGCCAAAGAAAAGGCTGCAGAGGAGCTAAAGAACAACGAAAATGTTCAGAAAGCTACTGAATCAGTGAAGAAATCGGTTACAAATATGTTTAAGAAGAAATAAGTATAAGTGCCTATCGGGGCACAACATCTAAAAAAATGAGGCATTGCTCACAAAGTTGGGCAATGCCTTTTTTGTCTTATAACTTACTCAAGTTTCGCAAGTGAAGTAGTCCCGAAAGGGTCGAAAGAAATATGCCCAACAAATAGCACGGGTCCCCTATTTTTACCTCGGGAAAGTCGTATATAGGAACTTGTTTGCAGTACATTTTTACTTGCGAAACTTGAGTTTTCTAACAATATTTAGGTAATTACTCTTGTTAAAAACCACTATTTTTAGGTATTGCCACAGCTATTATTTGACAATAATTTTGCAACGAAATTAATAATTATTTAAATCAATGAAACAAAATAGAATTCCGTTTTATGTGGCAATGTTGTCCGCTGTGCTTTTAGCGGGAGCTTGCCACGA
>CAJONN010000048.1 GCA_905235955.1 uncultured Marinilabiliaceae bacterium | reverse complement strand
TAATTTTTAGCGGAGTGGCAACAGCGACGAGTTCTTTTTGTTACTTTTTATTTCGCTTCGCTCAATCATCGTTGAGTCTTGCGGAAATAAAAAGTAAAAGATTAATGAAAAAGCCGTGTTTGGGGACTTGTTTGCAGAACATTTCTACTTGCGAAACTTGAGTTGTTTTATCTATTTTTTCACTTCCGAAACCCGAAACAGTATTTTTATAAAAAAAATTATAATTTTGTAACACTTTTTCAAGAACCGAATTATTCGGCTCCAATCTAAAACACTATTATTTTTCAAAAAAAAAGAATAACAACAAAACAATAAAAAATGGGATACAAAATCATTGTATTAGCCAAGCAAGTGCCCGACACTCGCAATGTAGGTCCCGACGCTATGACGCCAGAGGGAACTGTCAACCGCAGTGCACTGCCGGCTGTATTCAATCCTGAAGACCTCAACGCGCTCGAACAAGCACTTCGCATCAAAGATGCTCATCCGGGGTCGACCATCACTATTCTGACAATGGGCTTGCCCAAAGCTACTGAAGTTTTGCGCGAAGGACTATACCGAGGTGCCGACGCTGGCGTACTCTTGACTGACCGTGCTCTTGGCGGTGCCGACACTTTGGCAACCAGCTACACTTTGGCTCAGGGCATAAAGAAAATTGGTGGCTACGACATCATCATCTGCGGTCGCCAAGCTATTGATGGCGACACAGCACAAGTTGGTCCGCAAGTAGCAGAGAAACTCGGACTTACACAAATTACTTATACTGAAGAGATCATCTCACTCAAAGACAAAACTATCACCGCTAAGCGCCATATAGATGGTGGCGTAGAAACAGTTGAAGGTCCGCTACCAATAGTAGTTACAGTCAACGGCTCAGCAGCACCATGCCGCACACGCAACGCCAAGCTTGTGATGAAATACAAAAACGCTAAGCCTTCGCCTGAAATAGCAGCAATAACTGACGAAACCGAAAAAGCCTACTACGCTGCTCGCCCATACCTTACCATTGAGCAATGGGGCGCTGCCGACATTGATGCCGACCCAGCTCAAATAGGCAAAGCAGGCTCGCCTACCAACGTCAAAGCTGTCAAAAACATCATCTTTACCGCCAAAGAGAGCAAAACATTTAGCGCATCAGATGCTGACATCGACAGCCTTATGGCCGAACTTATTCAGAGCAACACTATTGGTTAATCACATATACAGCAAATAATTATCAGTTTGCTATTTGTCAACAAAAAAATGAACAACGTATTTGTATATTGCGAACTTGAAGGCAACAAAGTTGCCGATGTAAGTTTGGAACTCCTCACAAAGGGGCGCAAGCTTGCCAACGAACTTGGCGTAAAGCTCGAAGCCATCTGCGTAGGATATAAACTCGATGGTGTTGAGGCACAAATATTGCCATACGGCACCGACAAAGTACACATCTTCGATGCTGAAGGATTATTTCCATACACATCTTTGCCACACACCTCTGCAGTTGTCAACCTCTTCAAAGAAGAGAAACCACAGATATGCCTCATGGGCGCTACCGTCATTGGTCGTGACCTTGGACCACGCGTATCGTCAGCACTGCACTCAGGACTTACTGCCGACTGCACTCAGCTTGAGATAGGCTCGTTTGACATGAAGGTGAAAGAGGGCGACCAAATGGTTGATAAGCACTATGAAAACCAACTCTATCAAATTCGCCCAGCATTTGGTGGTTCTATCATCGCAACCATCGTCAACCCAGAGCATCGTCCACAAATGGCTACAGTGCGCGACGGCGTAATGAAAAAAGAGATAGTTGACGCAGCATACAAAGGCGAAGTGGTAAAACACGATGTAGCTAAATATATACCAACCACTGACTATGTAGTAAAGGTGATAGACCGCCACGTAGAGGCAGCCAAAAACAACCTCAAAGGTGCACCAATAGTAGTAGCTGGTGGCTATGGCGTAGGCTCAAAAGAGGGCTTCGACAAGCTATTCGAACTGGCAAAAGAGCTACACGCTGAAGTAGGCGCAAGCCGTGCCGCTGTAGATGCCGGATGGGTCGACCACGACCGACAAATTGGTCAGACAGGCGTTACCGTACGCCCAAAACTCTATATAGCTTGCGGCATATCAGGACAAATACAACACATTGCCGGAATGCAAGATTCATCAATGATCATCTCTATCAACTCTGACCCCGATGCTCCTATCAACCAGATAGCCGACTATGTAATCAACGGCACCGTTGAAGAGGTCATCCCCAAGATGATAAAATACTACAAGAAAAACAGCAAGTAACAAATGGCATTGTGCCGAAAGCTTCACAAACACACATAGTTGCGCAGCTTTCAACATTGTAAAAGATAATCAGAAATGGCTAATTACTATAAAGAAACACCGGAGCTTAAGTACCACCTTAACCATCCGTTGATGAAACGCATAGTTGAGCTCAAAGAACGCAATTTTGCCGACAAAGACAACTACGACTATGCACCGCAAAACTTTGAGGACGCAATGGACAACTACGACCGTGTGCTCGACATTGTTGGCGAAATATGTGGCGACGTTATCGGACCAAATGCTGAAGGCGTTGACCACGACGGGCCAAAATGCGAAAACGGCAGAGTGCAATATGCGCCCGGCACCGACATCAATATAGACGCTACACGCAAAGCATCGCTCATGGGCATGGCAATGCCTCGCCGATTTGGCGGACTCAACTTCCCAATTGTGCCTTACATCATGGCAGCCGACATGGTATCATCAGCCGATGCAGGCTTTGAAAACCTTTGGGGCTTGCAAGATTGTGCCGAAACACTATATGAGTTTGGCAACGATGACCAAAAACAACGCTTCCTCACTCGTGTCTGCGCAGGCGAAACAATGTCGATGGACCTCACTGAACCCGATGCAGGCTCTGACCTACAGTCGGTTACACTCAAAGCTACATTTGACGAAAAAGAAAACTGCTGGCGACTCAATGGTGTAAAGCGCTTCATCACCAATGGCGATGCCGATATTCACCTCGTTTTGGCACGCTCAGAAGAGGGCACTCACGATGGTCGCGGACTATCAATGTTTATCTACGACAAACGTCAAGGTGGCGTTGATGTACGCCGCATAGAGAACAAAATGGGAATCAAAGGTTCGCCTACTTGCGAACTCGTTTATCGCAATGCCAAAGCCGAACTCTGTGGCGACCGCAAACTTGGCCTCATCAAATATGTAATGGCACTGATGAATGGTGCCCGACTTGGCATCGCAGCTCAGGGCGTAGGCATTTCGCAAGCTGCATACAACGAAGCATTGGCATACGCCAAAGACCGTAAGCAATTTGGCAAAGCTATAATAGAATTCCCCGCTGTAGCCGAACTCATTTCGCTCATAAAAGCCAAAACTGATGCTACACGCGCCATACTATACGAAACAGCTCGCTTTGTTGACATCTACAAAGCCTTAGACGACATAGCCAAAGAACGCAAACTTACACCTGAAGAACGTGCCGAGCAAAAGAAATTCGCCAAATTGGCCGACTCATTCACACCACTGTCAAAGGCTATGGGTAGCGAATTTGCCAACCAAAACACCTACGATTGCATACAAGTGCATGGTGGCTCAGGCTTCATGAAAGAGTATAAATGTGAACGCATCTACCGCGATGCACGCATCACATCTATCTA
Organism: uncultured Marinilabiliaceae bacterium; assembly: GCA_905235955.1. GTDB lineage: Bacteria > Bacteroidota > Bacteroidia > Bacteroidales > Marinilabiliaceae > W3P20-009. Next base: position 7,504 of record CAJONN010000048.1, on the reverse strand, counting down.
CGAGGGCACTACACAGTTGCAAGTAGTGGCTGCCATACGCTACGTTACAACGGGCGCATACTTGGCACAAATAGACGACTACGAGCAGCAAATATCATTGCTTGCAGGCGACAAACCTACTGACTTTGACATCTTGCGCAACAAGCTGAAAGACATGGCCGACAAACTTCGTATGGCCGTAAATCAAATAACTGAGGCAAAGAACCAAGAGCTACTCGACCTGATGGCACGCCGATTGGTAGAGATGTCGGCTCACACCATCATGGGCAACCTCCTCGTCATCGATGCGCTCAAAGCTCCAGAACTCTTTGCTAAATCGGCTAACGTATATGTGCGCTACGCTGAAGCTGAAGTTGAAAAGCACATTACATTTATTCGCAAATTTCAAGAGGAAAACATTGCCGATTATCGTCAGGCATAATTCTAAAAAGATACACCTCAAAAATCATAGCGGCTCTTCCATTAGCAAATGGGGAGCCGTTATTTTTTTGTATCTTTGCAGTCAAATTTGAAGTTTTATGTACATCACAATTGCTATTTTAATTTTATCAACCATCTTTTTTGTCAATGGCAAAGTGCGGTCTGACATTGTTTCGCTCTGCGCCATGTTGGCTCTGATGCTTTTTCAGATTGTAACACCTGAAGAGGCATTAAGTGGCTTCTCAAACCCTGTTGTCGTAATGATGATAGGTTTGTTTGTAGTTGGTGGAGCCATTTTTCAGACCGGATTGGCAAAGAGCATAAGTTCACGCATACTTAGTTTGGCTGGCAAAAGCGAAACGCGATTGTATTTTTTGGTAATGATAGTTACCGCATTTTTTGGTGCATTTGTGAGCAACACCGGCACTGTGGCTGTGATGATGCCAATAATTGTAAGTTTAGCCAGTTCGGCAGGCATATCGGCATCGAGATTGCTCATGCCATTGGCATTTGCCAGCTCTATGGGCGGCATGATGACCTTGCTTGGAACTCCGCCAAACCTCATCATAGCCTCGGCACTCGAAACCGCCGGGCGTCCGGCACTTAGCTTCTTTTCATTTCTACCATCGGGCTTGGTGTGTGTAACGGTTGGCACACTTGTGCTTTGGCCACTTAGCAAATGGTATTTATCGAAAAAAAATGAGGTCAGCGAGCAACAGTCGACCAACGGCAAAACACCAGCGCAACTAATACAAGAATATGGCTTAGCCGACAACCTTTTCCGCATCAAAGTATTGGGCAATAGCATAGCCAAAGGGCGCACATTGGCACAGCTCGACCTGCGCAACAAATATAGCGTCAACATACTCGAAGTGCGACGCAGCGATGTCAAACGACACAGATTTTTCAAAACCATACCGCAGCAATTGGCTTCGGCAGAGATGAAGCTAAACGAAGGCGATATGCTCTACGTTTCTGGGCGCATTTCAGACGTAACAACTATGGTTGACAATATGCACTTTGAGTTTGTTGACGAACACGAAACCGAAGTTGCAGTAAAACACGGCAAAGCTATGGACTTTTATGACATTGGCATAGCCGAACTGCTAATAATGCCAAGTTCGAGCTTCATCAACAAAAACATCAAAGAGGCTGGCTACCGCGACAAGTTTGACATCAATGTGCTTGGCATACGCCGAAAAGGCGAATATATACTACACGAACTTGGCGAAGAGCAAATACACTACGGCGATGTACTTTTGGTACAAGGCACATGGGCCAACATTACACGCCTCACACAAGAATCGACCAACTGGATAGTGCTTGGTCAGCCACAAGATGAGGCCGCCAGCATAACACTCAACCACAAAGCACCATTGGTGGCTGTAATAATGATAGCAATGATAGCCGCTATGGTGTTTGACTTCATACCCATTGCGCCCGTTACAGCCGTAATAGCTGCAGCACTACTAATGGTGCTCACCGGCTGTTTCCGCAATATATCAGCTGCTTACAAAACCATCAATTGGGAGAGCATAATGCTCATTGGTGGTATGATGCCACTATCTACAGCACTTGAAAAAACAGGCACATCAGAACTCATATCGCATAGTCTTGTGAATATTTGCGGACAATTTGGTCCGATGGCACTGATGGTAGGCATATATATGGCAACATCAGTAATGACAATGTTTATATCCAACACCGCAACAGCTGTACTCCTCACGCCCATAGCCCTGCAGAGTGCACAGCAGATGGACGTAGGTCCTGAGCCATTCTTATTTGCCGTGTCGGTAGGTGCGTCGATGTGTTTTGCTTCGCCCTTCTCTACCCCACCCAACGCCCTTGTTATGCCTGCCGGACAATATACCTTTATCGACTACATAAAAGTAGGTTTGCCCTTGCAAATAATAATGGCAATAGTGATGATACTTGTATTGCCACTCATTTTCCCATTTTCATAGAAAAAAATAAAAAAAACATCGTCTATGGCAACCAATAAGCAAACAACAGCACTTGTGCTTGAAGGCGGCGGAATGCGTGGCATATACACAGCCGGTGTTCTCGACTGCTTTACCGACTACAATGTGCACTTCAGCTACGTCATAGGCACATCGGCAGGGGCAACTACAGGCATCAACTACCTATCGCGCCAAAAAGGACGCTCGCATTTTTGCGACACCGACCTCATACGCCTACACAACTACATTGGGCTAATGCCAATGGTAGGCGGACATGGTGTGATAGATATGGACTTTTTGTTTGAAACATTCCCCAACGAATATTATCCGTTCGACTTTGAAACATACTGCCAGAGTGGCTCGCGCATGATAATGGTAACAAGCAATGCGCTCACTGGCAAAGCCGAATATATAGAAGAATATGCCAACTACAAACGTTTTGTAGATGCTGCACGCGCCTCATGTAGCTTGCCAATAATGTGCCCAATGGGCAATGTTGATGGCATACCAATGGTAGATGGCGGCGTTACTGACTCAATACCATTTGCTCATGCGCTATCAGACGGATGCACCAAAGCCGTAGTAGTGATGACCAAAGAAGTTGGATACAGAAAAGAGGCAGGCGACATATACCTGCCGCCAATGGCATATCGGAAATACCCCGAACTGCGCGAAGCACTACGCACACGCAACGATGCCTACAATGCACAACTCGATGCACTCACACAAGCCGAACAAAGCGGACAAGCCTACGTAATACGACCAACGCACAACTGTGGCGTAGGGCGCACCACCAGCGACATTAGCAAACTTGAGCAACTCTACGACTTGGGCTACAACATGGCACTGCAACAACTCAACAATATAAATCAATTCATCGGCAACTAATGGCAAACAAAGAGGAGATAAAACCAGTTGATGTATACAGTGCATCAGCAGGTTCAGGCAAAACATACACATTGGCATCGCGCTACATTGACATGCTCATTAGCGCACCCAACAAATACCAAAACATATTGGCAGTAACCTTCACCAACAAAGCTACAGCCGAGATGATGACACGCATCATTGACGACCTCTATTGCATATCAGCAAGCACTGAAAAACTTACTCCTGCGCAACAAAAGAGGCAAGAGATGCTAATAAGCAGGCAACAAAACTGCATGCGCGCCACAAATAAGCCACTCCTCAGCCAAGCCGACATCAAACAACGCTGCCAAACCGCACTGCGCCTCATCCTCAACGACTACCGCATGTTTAGCGTCAGCACCATCGACAGCTTTGTACAGCGCGTCATCAGAGCCTTTGCCTTCGAAATGGGTTTTCCGGCATCGTATGGCATAGAACTCGACAGCAATTTGGTAGTAACCGAATCAGTTGACAACCTAATGCGCTCTATATCTGAAAAAGAAAACGCTCAACTGCGCAACTGGCTAATAGAATTTTTCAACAGCAAAGCCGACGAAGGCAAATGGAGCATAGAAGGCGACATAATAAAACTGGCCGTCAATATACTCTCTGACGATGGGCGCAAATTTATGGACGACATTGAGGCAAAAACTCATAACGATGCCGAGTTTATGCAAAAACTCAAAAAAAATATTGACAAAATAATAGAAGAGCATGAACTAAAATTTGAAGAAATATTTGCCAACTATGCCAACAACTTCCCCAATGGATTCCCAGTTGACGAAGTAAAAGGGAAAAGCAAAGCTCAACCGTACACAGTATACAATATTTGCATAGGAAACCAAAAAACAAGAGAAAAATTAGACACTATACTCAAGAAAGAGGATAACAAGACATTCAACGATGATTCTAACAACGAATTTGTAGAGAAAGCCTTCCGCAACCTATATGCCGAACTCCACAAATACCTAACACGTTATCGCACAGCACATCTCATAAAGAAAAACATCTACGTGATAGGCATTATGAGTCATCTGTCAGAAAAAATGAACGAGTGGAAGCGCAAAAACGACATGCTGCCCATGAGCGACAGCAACGACCTCTTGCGACGCCTCATCGACGGCTGCGAACTGCCTTTTATCTATGAAAAAATAGGCACCAAGTTTCACAACATAATGATTGATGAATTTCAAGACACATCAGAAATGCAGTGGAACAACTTCAAGCCACTCATAAGCCAAGCCATATCGAGCAACAACAACTGCCTACTCGTTGGCGACACAAAACAATCAATATATCGCTGGCGCAACTCTGACTGGCGCAACCTTGCCAACGTAGGCAACACACTCACGTGCAACATCAACCAACTCGAAACCAACTGGCGCAGCCAACATTGCATAGTGGCATTCAACAACACCATATTTAGCCACATCAGAAGCAATATGCAGCAAACACTAAACACCATAACCAACACACCAAGCAACACCGACCTACTCAAAGTGTTTGAAAGCTGCACACAAAACATACCCGACAACAAAAAAACAACCGCCAACAATGCAGGCTTTGTGCAAGTAAAAGTGGTATCAGTAGAGCAAACCGACCCGAACAACAATGCCGACACAAACGAAGATACAATTGTGCTACAAGAGACAATAAACGCCATCAGAGATTTGCACAACAACTACAACTACGACTATGGCGACATCTGCATACTTGTGCGCAGAAACGAAGACGGCAGCACCATAATGCGAGCTCTCAAGCAAGAAGGCATCGAAGCCGTATCAACCGACTCGCTCAAGCTCACAAGTTCAAAAGCCGTAGTAGGCATAATGGGCGCACTACGCTATTTGGCCAACCCTCAAGACTTACCCTCGCTCATAGCGTTTATGTCGGCATCGGTCTACAACCAAACCACCAACATCAACCAACTGCTCAACGTATCAGACGACATCAAAAGCCAACTGCAAGCACTCAACGGCATGGGACTCATAGAAATTGTGAGCCAATTAACCGAATCATATATCAAGCCTGAACTCGTCAGCGCCGACTTTATGTTTATCGAAGCACTAACCGACACAATGCGCTCATACCTAAGCAAAGGCAGAGTAAACTTATCAGACTTCATAGACTATATGGACAAAAACGAGGGGAAAATATCGGTAATTGCTCCACAAAGTCGCACCGCAGTGCAAGTTATGACCATTCACAAATCAAAAGGATTGGAATTCAAAGCCGTGCTCATACCATTTGCCAGTTGGGACATAATAAAAAAACCCGACGACTTGCTATGGGTGCCAACAGCAGGCATCAACGATGAAACAGTGCAAATGCTCAACTACCTGCCCATAACATACAACAAAAACATGAAAAACACCTACTTCGACGATATTTATGCCAACGAAACACGCATGAAATACATCGATAGCCTCAACGAACTATACGTAGCTCTCACACGCGCCGAAGAGGTTTTGATGATATGGGGAAAAGAAAAAACAAAAAAACAAAAAAAAGAAGACGACGACGAAAACAAATCGGTCTTCAACTACATGCTCAATGTGCTTAAAAACCAAAACGATGTATCGGCCAACTACGCCAACGGAGAGCCATTTAGCCAAGACATAAACACCACACTTACCCCTACCGGGCAAACATATACCATAGGCACCCTCTGCCCTACCAACAACACCATTGCCAACCAGCAAAACGAAACCATTGAGCAATATCCGCTACACCAATGGAACCTACGTATGGTCACCACCAACATGCCCGACGACACCGATGAAGAGACAACCAACCGCCAATTTGGCATTGAAATGCACTCAATAATGGAACACGTACGCACCCTTGCCGACCTCGATGCAGCCTTTGCCACAGCCACCGAAAACGGACAACTCTCAGCTGCCGATGCCACTATCAGGCGCAAACATATTGACACAGCACTTACCAACCCAATAGCCAAAGCATGGTTCAACGTGCCAGCGCAACATGTATACAACGAAATGTCGTTTTTCGGCAACGGACAGATAAAACGCCCAGACCGCGTCGTAATCGACGACCAAAACAACGTAACAGTCATCGACTATAAATTTTGCGCCAAAAACAATCAAAACATCAAAAAATATCAGACACAAGTGCAACAATATAAAACACTTTTTGCCCAAACAGGCTACACCAACATAAACGGATACCTCTGGTTTTTGGGCGACAACGACACCTATCAACCAGAAATAATTGAGATATAAAAACACAACAACACAATGACCAAAGAGATACATTTAGCACCACTTCAAGGCCTCACCGATGTAGTCTTTCGACGCCTCTTTATGCACTACTATGGCGGTGCCGACTACTGCTACACACCATTCATACGCATCGAACGTGGCGACATCAGACAACGCGACCTCCGCGAACTCGATGCCGATGAGCTACCCAACCTCGTGCCACAAATATTGCCAGCCAATGCCGATGAACTCAACCTACTCACCGAAGCCATAGCATCACGCGGCTACAAGCGAATAGACATCAATATGGGCTGCCCATTTCCACCCATTGCAGCACACGGCAAAGGCTGCGTACTATTCAACTACCCTGACCGACTCAGAAGCATACTAAGCGCTGCCGCACACAACAGCAACATTGAATACTCGCTCAAAATACGCCTCGGCTTCACCTCATGCGACCAATGGCAAGAAGTAATCAGCGACATCAACAACACGCCACTACGCCACATCACAGTGCACGCACGCTACGGCAAGCAACAATACAAAGGCGAATGCGACAAAAATGCTTTCAGAGAATTCTTGAACCAATGCAAACACCCAGTCATCTACAACGGCGACCTACTCACCACCGCTGATGTTGACGACATTTGCAACCAATTTCCAGAAATAAAAGGCGTAATGATAGGCAGAGGCTTGCTTGCTGACCCTACACTCTTCTGCCAACTCAAAGGACTCGAAGTGCCCACCACCGACACTTTCAGACGCTTCCACTCTGAGCTACTCGACGCACACATAAGCCACATGAGTGGCGACAAACAGGTACTGGGCAAGATGAAGCCATACTGGGAATATCTATTCCCCAATGCACCGAAACGACTGCACAAAAACATACAGAAAGCCAACAAAATAGACCTCTACACCGCAGCTGTAGCAGCGTTGATACAGGAGGAGATTTAAGTAATAAGTTTTAAGTAATAAGTTTTAAGTAATAAG